>DATIYR010000379.1:0-4475 GCA_035517535.1 Terriglobales bacterium | reverse complement strand
TGTAGGCAAGTCGCTGTACTCGGCGGTGAGCGTGCAGCATTCCGCCAGCCAGCCTTACTGATCACTAGCCACTGACCACTGCTTTTCCATTATTCTTAGAACATGACGCTCATGGATGCGCAGACGTACGACGAGGCGCGCGCCCGTCGTCGCAGGAATCTGATCATTGTCGCCATAATTGTTGCGATCATTCTGGCGTGGGTCGCCTATCACATGCGCGACTATCCGGAGCGTCACGCCGCAAACAAATTTTTTTCCGCCCTCCGGAACCACAACATTGAAGGCGCCTACGCTATCTGGTTTCGCGATCCTAGTTGGAAGCAGCACCCCGACAAATACTCCAACTACGCCTACGGCGATTTCTACCAGGATTGGGGGCCGGCGAGCGAGTGGGGACCAATCAAGTCCTACTCGATCGATTGTTCGTATGCCACGGGAAACGGCGTAATCGTGCAGGCGACCGTGAATCACCGCGCCGAGCACGCGTATTTGTGGGTCGACAAATCCGACCACACCCTGCACATTCCTCCCAACGAGATTGACTGCGGAAACTGGTGGGGCTGGGTCACAGAATAACTTCTCTGTGAATGCCTTTGTATAACCCTGTGTTCCGCGGTTTGCTTTCAGAAGTGTTTCACAACTTCCGCAGGCACTTGCGGCAGCGCGCGGGCCACATACTCGGAGAGAATCTCTCCATGATCAAAGTTCTCCCCTGAGATTGCCACGAGCATTGCGCGCGGTGCAGAACCATACAACTTTTCACTCAGTCCGAGAAGAGCGCTTGGTGTCAGATGGTGAGAAAAGCTAAACTCTTCGCGCTTTGGTGAGATGCCTTCGCATCTGACCTGTCCAGGATTCCCCGTGTCCTCAGCATCAATGAACACAACAACCTGGGCATGGCTCATATCCTCTGCCAATTCAGGCATTAACTGGTGAACACAAATGAGTTTCGTCGAACTGGGCAACTGTTGCTGAAGAATCTCGGCTGCGCGCCATGCTGCGCCATCATCGCTGCGCAAGGGATTGCCGCAAGCTATCACCAGAACACGCTGCTCGTTGGAAGTATTCATCATCGCGCCACTTCGTCGAGCACAGTTCCGTCAGCGCTGAGCAGCTGAACTTTGAGCGTCATTTGCCCGGCGGCATGAGTTGAGCAACTCAGGCAGGGATCATAGGTACGAATCACCGCTTCCACGCGATTCAGCATTCCTCGCGTTAACTTTTCCCCACGGACATAATGCTGCGCAACCTGCAACACGCTGCGGTTCATGGCGAGATTATTTTGCCCTGTGGCAATAATGAGATTCGCCCACCGAATCAGTCCCTGTTCATCAATTTTGTAATGATGAAAAAGCGTGCCGCGCGGCGCTTCGGCAGCGCCCACTCCTTCGAGCGCATTCGGCTTGGCAAAGGCGCGGACGTGAGGCGAAAGAATTTCCGGATCGTTCAGCAACAACTCCAGCCGCTCGATGCAATACAGAATTTCTATTAACCGCGCATGGTGGTAATGAAACGAACTCAGCACCGCCGTGCGCTGCAGTTCATGAAATTCCGCCAACTCCTGATCGGCGCGTGGCGTGCCGCAGCGGTCAGAAACATTCATGCGGGCGAGCGGGCCAACGCGATAAATCCCCTCAGGAAATCCCTTCGGCTTGTAATACGCAGACTTGAGGTAGCTCCAGGGCTCGACCTTCTCGCCAAGAAAATCGAAATAGCGTTGTGGGTCGAGATCTTCCGCAACAATGTGGCCCGTCGCATCAACAATACGAATTTTCCCATCGTAAAAAGTCAGGCCGCCGTCGTCTTTCACGATTCCCATGAATAAGGAGGGGAAATTTCCGAATGATGCGATCTCTTCGCGGAAGCGCTCCATGGTTCCTTTCAGCCAGATAAGACTGCGCACAGCAATTGCCAACGCTTCAGGAATCGTCTTGAGAATCGCATCGCGGTCTTCCTGGTTGAGAGGATCGCTGACGCCGCCGGGCACCACCCACGCGGGATGAATGCGCTTGCCGCCCAGGCGCTCAATGATCCGTTGGCCGAATTTGCGCAGTGCAATGCCGTCGCGCGCGAGCGCGGGATCCTTTTCGAGCACGCCGAACAAGTTGCTCTTGTCCGGGTCGGCATCCATGCCGAGCAAAAGGTCAGGCGAGGAAAGATGAAACAGGCTGAGCGCGTGCGACTGCACCACCTGGGCCAGTCCAAAGATGCGACGTAGTTTTTCGGCTGTGGGCGGAATCTTCACCGCGAGCAGCGCATCGCAAGCCTTCGCGGATGCAATCAGATGGCTGACGGGGCAGATTCCGCAGATCCGAGCCATTAATGACGGCATCTCCGAGAATGGCCGGCCTTCGCAGAACTTTTCAAAGCCGCGAAATTGCGTGACGTGAAAATGCGCGTCTTCGACGCGGCCGTGTTCATCGAGGTGAATCGTGATCTTCGAGTGGCCCTCGATGCGGGTCACGGGATCGATCACAATTGTTTTTCGCTCGGGCAAAGTTTCTCCTAGGCTCCAAATCTCGTTCTCGAACTCAGCTCCGGCTGCCTGCCTTCGAGCAGCTCGCTCACGGTGTAATAAATCGTGTCAGCCGAAGGAGGGCATCCGGGGACGTAAACATCGACCGCAACTACCTCATGGACGGGCCTCGCGTGCGGCAACAGCCGCGGAATCACCTCGTTCGGCGTTCCGGGATTCAGCGTTGCCGTTTCCTTATAAGCGCGGTCGTACACCGATTGCACGGGGAATGGATTTCGCATGCCAGGCACATTAGCGGTTACGGCGCAATCGCCGAGCGAAACCAGAATCTTCGTGTGCTGCCGAATCGCCTGAACCTTGTGCAGGTCTTCCTCGCTGCTCACCGCGCCTTCGACCAGCGTGATATCCACGTCCGGCGGAAATTCCTTATTATCCACGAGCGGGCTATACACGAGATCAACCTTCCCGGCCAACTCGATCAAGCGCTCATCCATATCGAGAAAAGACATATGGCACCCCGAGCAGCCGTCCAGCCAGACGGTTGCAAGCTTCTTCTTGCTCATTCGTGCTCCTTGCGCATGAGTGTGAGGTAGGGCAGGAATTGGCGGCGCTTTTCCATCTCGGCAACGGAGCGGCCTTTTTCGAAGAGCGCGCCTGTAGGGCAGACCTGCACGCACTTGCCGCAACCGGTGCAGGTTTCAGACGATCCCCAGGGCTGGTTCAAATCCGTGACCACCTGCGAATTGATGCCGCGGCCCATGACGTCCCAGGTATGCGCACCCTCAATTTCGTCGCATACGCGAACACAGCGCGTGCACAGAATGCAACGATTGTGATCGATCACAAATCGGTCGTGCGAGGCGTCGACATTTTCTTTCGGATACCGGTATGGAAAATGAATGTGCGTAAGCCCCAACCGTTGCGCCATGAACTGCAATTCGCAGTGGCCGTTCGAGACGCAAACGGAGCAGATATGATTACCTTCGCTGAACAGGAGCTCGACGATCATGCGCCGGTAGTTCTGCAGGTGGTCGGAGCTGGTGGTGACCTCCATGCCTTCTTCCACGCGCGTCACGCACGCAGGCAGAAGCTTGTTCGATCCTTTCACCTCCACCAGGCACAGCCGGCATGCCCCGACATCTGACAGGCCTTCCAACTCGCACATGCGGGGAATAAAAATCTTGTTCTGGCGGGCGACATCGAGAATCGTCTCGTCCGGCGCCGCGCTGAAATCGCGTCCATCGATTTTGAAAGTTTTAACGTCGGTTGCCGGATTCATGCGCCAGCTCCTTGCGCTTTCGGTCCGCAAACTCCGGCCGGGCATTTGCGATTTTCGATGTGCTCCTTGTATTCCTCGGCAAAAGATTTCAGCGTACTGACGACTGGATTCGGCGCCGACTGCCCAAGCCCGCACAGGCTGGTGTTTTTGAGCAGATCGCAAAGTTCTTCGAGCATTTTCAGGTCCTGCGGCGTTGCAGTCATGTTCGTAATAGCGCTCAGGATGCGGTGCATCTGATACGTGCCTACGCGGCACGGAATGCATTTGCCACAGGATTCCGTCATGCAGAAATCCATGAAGTACTTGGCAACATCGACCATGCAAGAGCTTTCGTCCATCACGATCATCCCGCCGGAACCCATGATCGATCCTGCCTTGGCCAGCGATTCATACTCGACCGGCATGTCGAGCGTTTCGACGGGCAAACATCCGCCAGACGGGCCTCCAGTTTGCACCGCTTTGAATTTCCTGCCCTCGGGAATGCCGCCACCGATTTCGAACACCATTTCGCGTAGAGTAATTCCCATCGGCACTTCGACCAACCCCGTGTTCTGCACGCGTCCGGCGAGGGCGAAGACCTTTGTTCCCTTGCTTTTTTCCGTCCCGATCGACGCATACCACTCGCCGCCATTGCGGATAATTGGCGGCACGTTGGCATAAGTTTCGACGTTGTTGATCAGCGTTGGCTCTCCCAACAGACCTTCCATTGCGGGATACGGC
>DATIYR010000378.1:0-2832 GCA_035517535.1 Terriglobales bacterium | reverse complement strand
GAAATGTCCCGATTCCGGCGAAGGCGATACGTTTCGCGTGGAGAATCTGGAAACGCTGCTGCCGCATGACGAAGTGAAATTCGTCATCAGCGGCCGTGGCGATTACGAATTTGCCCGCGATTTCACCGGGCGACACGACCTTGCGCATCGAGTGAACGCCGTGTTGTTCTCCCCCGCGTTCCGCAAGGATGCGTCGGGGGCGAGAGACGCATCCAATTGCTTGCTCGATCCGCAGGAGCTGGCGGAATGGATGCTCGAAGACAATGTGCCGGCGCGGCTTGGATTGCAGATTCACAAATTGATTTGGGACCCGGCGCTGAAGGGAGTCTGACAATCGGGTCATCTCACCATCGGGATGATCGGGCGACCACTCCAGGTGGATTCAGATCTCCAGATGATCAGATCACCCGATGACCCGATTACAATTGAACCTTGCCAATCACACGATCATCGGCGGTGGTTCTTCTCAGCGGCGGCATGGACTCGTGCGTCTGCGCCGCATTGGCGAATCGCGATTTCGAAGCTGCCGCGCTGCACATCAGCTATGGACAGCGGACGGAAGAACGCGAAAGGGAATCATTCGAGAGAATTTGTGACCGGCTTGGCATTCGCGAGCGGCTTGTGGTCCGGAATGAGGCGCTCAGAGCGATTGGCGGTTCGGCGCTGACGGATGAGAATATTGCCGTTCCAGAGTCGCACGACATCGGCCGAGATATTCCTGTCACCTACGTTCCGTTCCGCAATGCGCATTTTCTGGCGGTTGCGGTGAGTTGGGCTGAGGTGCTGGGAGCGTCTAAAATCTATATTGGGGCAGTGGAGCAGGACAGCTCTGGATATCCCGATTGCCGGCCAGCGTATTACGAAGCTTATAACCGGGTGATCCGCGCCGGGACAAAGGAAGGTTGCATCGAAGTAGTCACGCCGCTGATCGCTATGCGGAAGGCAGAGATTGTGCGTCTCGGCCTTGAATTGGGCGCGCCGTTCGATTTAACTTGGTCTTGTTACAGCCGCGAGGACCGCGCCTGCGGAGTTTGCGATAGTTGCGTATTGCGGCTGAGAGCTTTTCAGGAAGCCGGAGCTGTTGACCCGCTTCCGTATGTGCCTGTCGTCGAGGAAGTTTAAATTTCGGCCGCTTTCGCCCGCGATGGCGCGTTTCCTGCGGCCCAGCCGGGAGGCTTCGATGAAACGAAATTTTCTTTACCTATTGGTTATTTCACTCTTCTCCGTGGTGTTCACATTGCCCGCGGTTTCACAGACCGCCACAGTTCACGGGGTTTGCAAAGACTCCAAAGGCAATCCCATCGTCGGTGCCCAGGTTACCTGGCATAACGAAGACAACGGGCGAACCTTCAATTTGAAGACCAACAAAAAGGGCGAATACTTTTCGCTCGGCATCGACCCGGGCAAATACACGGTCACGCTTTCGAAGGATGGGAAGCAGATCGACAAAGTCAATAACTACAGCGTTGGCGTCGATGAGGTCGATCTTCCATTTGACGAAAAGCAAGCGCAGGAACAGGAAGTACAACAGACCGCCAAGGAAAAGGGCATTTCGGAAGAGCAAGTAAAGCAGATGCAGGCGGAGCAGGCAAAAGCCGAGGCTTACAACAAGAACATCGGCGCCGTGAACGACAAACTGAAAGCGGCCACTGCGGATGAGCAGGCGACTCCGCCCAATTATGACGGCGCGATTGCCACACTGAATGAAGCTGCGCAGATGGTGCCCAACGAAGACCTGGTCTGGTTCCGGTTAGGTGGAGCGTATCTGGATTCGGCCAAGACGGTGACCGATCCCGCAGACAGGACAAAGCGGAACGCCGAAGCTTACAACGATCTGCAGAAGGCGATTGATCTGCTCAAAGCTAAGGATGGAGCTGCGCTGGGTGGTCAACCGCCCGCTCCTGAGAACGCGACGAATGGGCAAGCCGCTGCCCCACCTCCGCCGCCGGCTTCTGCTCCGAAAAACCCCGTGCAATTAGCCCAAGACAAACAAAAGCTCGCCGCTTATTACGACAATTTTGCGGCAGCCGCGGCAAGGGTGGGCAAGCCGGAGGATGCAGTCAATGCCTACGAGCAGGCGGCGCAACTCGATCCTACGCGCGCCGGGCAGTATTACTTTAATCTCGGCGCGGTGCTGACCAACACCAACACCAACAATGACAGCAAGGTCCGGAAAGAAGCGGTGGATGCCTTCGACAAAGCCATTGCCGCTAACCCGAATCAGGCGGACGCGTATTTCTGGAAGGGTCAAAACCTGATCGGCATGGCGACTACGGACAAGGACGGCAAGATCGTGGCCCCGGATGGAACGACGGAAGCGTATCAGAAATATCTCGAACTGCAGCCGAACGGGCCACACGCGGAAGAAGCCAAGCAGATGCTGGCAGCTTTGAATACGACAGTTGAAACCAGCTATGGCAAGAAGGGCACGAAGAAAAAATAAATTGATTTTCGACGAGATGGGCAGCCACAGGGCTGCCCTTTTCTTTTGCTCGCAGTCGCATTACGAAGGTCTATGAACGAGCTGTTCTTTCTGGAATGGCTGAGGCGAGTTCGCTAGAGTTGACCCTGAATATCTAAATTCTGGCAGGTATCAGGGCTAACTATGGCCGCACCGGGCACGGCCCCAATTCAGGTTGCGCTGGAAGATTTTTCTCCGGCAACTGCTACCGAGGATTTGCTAACCGCAATTCTTCAGGCGAATCCCCGCGTCAGCGATTTGATATTTTCGCCCGGGCGCAATTTCCAGATTCACGTGAATGGGGAATTCGTTTCGGTCCAATCCCCGCAATTTTCGCCGCTTACGCCCGATGACACGCGGCGCATCGCGTC
>DATIYR010000377.1:0-22586 GCA_035517535.1 Terriglobales bacterium | reverse complement strand
AGTTCGCGAATGGCTGTCTGCAGATCGGCGAGTCTGGATTGCGCCGTCTTGATCAGCAACAAATATTCTTCTGAAGATTCCATCTTGCCTTCCCAACGATAGAAGGAATGAATCCGGGGCACGACGTTGACGCAGCCTGCCAGCCGCCGCTCGACCAGTTCCTGAGCGATTTTACGAGCTTCAGACTCACTCCCGGCGGTGGTCAGGACGAGCACTTTGTCTGTCATATAACTTGCCCTTTGGGGTGCCGCGGCGAATGCGCGCAAGGCTATCAATCAACCAGGACAGCGCAAGTCAAGTTTGGCACATCGGGATGGCGCGCGCTAATGGACGAGTGAACGCGCGACGCAGCGATGCGGCGAATCTTTGGGTGAGTCGAAAAAACTGTATGCCGAAGTTGGTTCCTTTTATCCCACCCGCGAAAACTTCGCTTGACCCCGGAGGTGAAGGCGAAGTTTACTGAAAAGGTACGCGTCGATCCGCAATCTAAGCGGCAACAATGGATATTCGAGTAAATCTGCCTAAGCTTCGTATCTTGCCTGCTCCGGAGGAACGGCTGCGCACGCTCACGAACGGCGCGGACCAGGCCGAAGCTCTCGCGGAAAAAGCTCGTGTGAAAGCTGAGCCGTACTTGCAGACGGTCTACGCGGTTCGGCGGAGGCTTGCAACTGGCGCGGTGGCCGTTCTCACCGTGTGGCTTTTCGTTCATGTGATGTTCGGCGCGAATGGCATGGCGGTGTATCGGGCGAAGAAGGCTGAATATCAGAAGTTGCAAAAAGACATCGATGGCCTGCAAAAAGAAAATGACGAATACACCGAACAAGTGAACGAGTTGAAAACCGATCCCAAGCGGATTGAGAAAGAAGCTCGCGAACAGTTCCACTACGCGCGTCCTGGTGAAGTCATTTATGTTGCGCCGGCGCCGCCTCCGCCGGCACAGCCTGCAACCCGCACCGCGCAGCGCTGATTCCTACAAAACAGCTTGCCCATCAGCTTCTGAATTAAACCTGATGTCATCCCGAACGCGCCCGCTGAAGCGGACGAGAGAGGGACCTTACGTCTGCGTGCAGGATCCGGTATACGTCCCTGCTGACTCACTCGCCTCGTAAGGTCCCGCTTTCGTACGCGTACCGCGAACGGATTCGGGATGACATTGGATTTTGGTTTTGCTGTGCAATCGGGTGCGGGCGATGCAGCCGTCTTTCAGAACAATCTGCAGGTCCCTGCGAGACAATCTGCTTACAATCCGCGATTCCGGTTATGGTATAGTTCGCGAATTGCGGTCTCCCCGCTCTCAGCTAATTCGTGAGTAGGACGCTTGCCAGGTTTTGTGAATTGCGGCCCAGCCGCTCAGTTGAGGAGATATTTCCCATGCGAAAGCTATTGTTGATTTGTATGTCCCTCGCAGTTATGTTCCTGTACGCAGGTGTGTCCTTTGCCGGAGATGCCACCACGGTCAACGGCTACGTTGGCGATTCGCGGTGCGGCGCACAAGGCAAAACCAACGCCGAATGCACGAAAAAGTGCATTGCGAAGGGCGCCGATATGGTTGTGGTCACCGACGGCGATGACAAGGTGCTGACAGTCGAGAACCCGAAGGCGCTGGCGGGTCATGAAGGCCACCACGTGGCGGTCACTGGCGAAGTGAAGGGCGACATGATTCATGTCGATAGCGTGAAGATGATTTGACCCATTTCCTTCGGAGCTTGTGGGCGGTTTCGGCCGCCCTTTTTCGTTGTGACTGAGACCGTTCTCAGGTTCGAATCGCCCATTGTTAACCGGGATTTTATATGTCGTTTCTTGGCGCTTTCGTTCAGGGCCCAGCAGTCCGAGAATGGAGACACCACGTACACCGCGCGCCGTCTTTCTCGGTGACTCACCTTTTTTACACCGTCCCGGCCAGACGGCGCGCTTAGTTTCGGGGATGCAGCGTGCTCTTCAAGTTGAACTCCGATTGGTTCCAGTCATATTGTGACGCGCTGCTTTCGAGCGAGCCCGAGGCCACTCAAATCTACATAGATAAGGCGCTTTGCAGGATCGACGAACGTTTGAACAATCCCGATCTCAGCGACGATGAACGCCAGGCAATCCGAGCAGCGACAAGTTACTTGCTTCGAATCCGCGAAACGGTACTTCCAAAAGCCTCGTAACCGATGAGACCTCAGGTTCTTTAATTTAATGATTGCCATCCCGAACCTGCCCGCTGAAGCGGGTGGGCGAGGGATCGTGTCTGTGTGCGTCATAAACGTCGTGGCAAGGATTGCCGCGGCGCGTCGAGGCCAGTGGTTTTCTCGTACACGCTTCTGCCGGTTCGCTCGCCTCGTACGGCCCTCTCTCGATCTCCTTGGGAGCTAGAATTCGGGTGACATCGATTGAGTTGGTATGTGGAGAGTTTGGTTTGCCGACATACTAATGGATTCGGTGCTAGGCTATCGAACTGATGCTCGTCGCCGTTTTGTCGCGAGCAACTCTAGGACGGAGCGCAGCCCCGATTGATCACTGACTGCCACGTACACATTCAGCCGATTGAAATGTTTCACACCTCCGCGCTCGAGCTCATGCGGAACAAGCGTTCTAATTTCGAGCAGATCGAAGAATGCTCGCGTTCACCGAAGGCTTTTTTGCAGTACCTGGACGCGGCCGGCATAGATCGCGCGGTGCTTATTAATTATGTGGCCCCGGAAGTGATCGGCTTTACGGCGGGAGTGAATCAGTTTATTGCGGAGTACGTGAAGGAAAATCCGCGTAGGCTGATCTCCTGCGGCGGATTGCATCCGCGGCAGAGTAAAAACATTGAAGCCGACATCGAACAATTGCTGCGGCTGAAGATTCGGATGATCAAGATTCATCCGCCGCACCAGCTTCTATTTCCCAATGATTACCTGAATGGCGTGAAGCAGCTGGAACTTATCTATCGCGCCGCCGAAGCGAACGGAATTCCTGTGATGTTTCACACCGGCACTTCAATTTTTCCGGGCGCGCGCAACCGCTACGGGGACCCGATTTTCATCGATGACGTGGCGGTGGATTTTCCCAAGATGAAAATTATCCTTGCGCATGGAGGCCGGCCGTTATGGATGCATACAGCTTTTTTTCTTCTGCGTAGGCATCCGAATGTGTTCCTCGATATCAGTGGGATTCCACCTACGGCGTTGCTGAAATATTTCCCTCGACTCAGTGAAATCGCGCACAAAACCTTGTTTGGCACTGACTGGCCCGGGCCGGGTGTGCCGGACATCAAGAAAAATTTAGCCGATTTTCGGGCTTTGCCACTGAGCGAAGAGGTTCAGCAGACAGTCCTTTCACGAACCGCGTTGGGCATTTGGCCCGATTAGCGGAAACACGACGGAACTCCCACCCCATTCTCAACGTACTTCCCCTTGGGACGCATCGAACAAACTGGGCCCCCAATCGTCATTTTTGAACCACCTGTAGCCTGAAAGCGGTTACAATGCGCGCAATGCTGGATATTTTCGGTGAAATTCTCCGTACCCTCTGGGCGCACAAGCTGCGTTCTTTCCTTACCATGTTTGGCATTGCCTGGGGGGTAGGATCGTTGCTGCTCTTGGTGGGGGTAGGTGAAGGCTTCCGCTCAGGAAACAAGCGGGAGATGTCAGAGTTCGGCCGCGACATTATGTTTATCTTTCCCGGGCGTGCGCCGGCCGTCTTCGGAAGCATGAATTCGGCGCGCACCTATCTGCTTACCTACGACGACTACCTGGATATCCTAAGATCGCCGAAAATTCGCAATGCCGCGCCGATTATCTCTCGAGATGACCTGCACGAGGTCAGCGAATTTGCGACCGGCAGCGGTGAAATTCTCGGCACCGAGCCGCAGCTCAGTGAGATCAGTTATCTGCCCTTGAAGGAAGGCCGCTGGCTGAATGCAATGGATTTAGTGCAGAGAAGAAATGTCATCGTACTGGGCAACGAACTTTTGAAGACGTTATTTCCCGGAAGGCCCGCGGTCGGTTCGTTCATCCTGATCAACGGGCTTCAGTTTGAAGTGATCGGCAGCATGCCGCACCTCGGCCGCGGCGACAACATGTGGCTGAACATGCGCGGTTATATCCCGTTCCCGGTGATGCAGTCGAATTTTCCCATTAAAGAGGAGAACCGCGAAAATTCGATCTCGTTCATTGAATATCAGCCGCATGTGACGGCGGAGCATGAGATCGCGCGACAGGAGGTCCATAAGATCATCGCTCAAAATCACGGATTTGATTCGAGCGACGAAAACGCATTCGACGAATGGGATTCGATTCAGGAATCGAAGATGGTCAACACCATTTTCGACGTAATGAATATGTTTCTGGGAGCAGTCGGAATGGTTACGCTGGCGCTGGGCGCGATCGGTGTAATCAACATCATGCTGGTGTCGGTGACCGAACGCACGCGCGAGATCGGCCTGCGCAAAGCGCTCGGCGCGACCAACCGCAGCATCCTCTTCCAGTTTTTCCTCGAAGGATTGTTGCTCACGCTCGGCAGTGGCTTGATTGGTATGTTGTTCGCGGGAGGGTTGATGGCCGCCATGGGAACGGTGCGTGGGCCGGGAGGCTTTGATCCCCCGAAGTTGGTCCCGATGACGGCGCTTCTTGCGATCGGCAGTCTGACGCTGGCGGGAGTCATAGCCGGGCTTTATCCAGCGCGCCAGGCGGCGATGCTTCAACCAGTGGAAGCACTGCGGCAGGAGTAGCATGCGCGACCTGTTGCAGGAAGCTTATGCCGCAATGCGGTACAACCGCCGCCGCACCGCGCTCACCATGCTCGGCATGGCGTGGGGAATCGCAACAGTTGTTATGCTGCTCGCCTACGGCAACGGATTCGGCCAGGCCTGCGAAGCTATTTTTGCCAATTTCGGCACCAAGCTGGTGATAGTAGTGCCGGGCACCACCGGCATGCAGGCCGGAGGCCAGAAAGCTGGAGCTCCTGTTCGGTTCACGCTCGACGATGTAGAGACCCTTACCACGAACCTTCCTCAGATTGCGCACATCACGCCTTCCGTGGACAAGCAGTGCAATGTCCAATATGACACGCGGGCGTTCACCTGGGACGTCACCGGAAACGATCCCAACGTGCTGGATGTACGTTCGCTGAAAGTGGCGCAAGGCCGCTTCTACAACATGGAAGATCAAATTCAGCACGCCCGGGTCGCGGTGATCGGTTCGGAGGCAAAAGAAAAATTGTTCTCCGGCCGAAATGCATTGGGAGAGAGCATTCGCCTCGATGGCCTCAGCTTCGAAGTGATCGGCGTGCTCAGCGCAAAAATGCAGGAGGGGAATGACGACATCAATCGCGTGGTTTACATTCCCTTCACCACTATGTCCGAGTTAAAAGATACCCGTTATCTGGATTCGATCTGGTTCAACTACCAGACTCCGGAGTATGAAAGGCTGGGGCAGGCGGTGCGCACGATTCTTTCCGTGCCGCATAGATTCAATTCGGCAGACCATCAGGCAATTCGCGTTTTCAACCTGATGATGCAGGTGCACCAATTCGAAATCATCACCATGGGCTTGAAGATTCTGATGGGCTTCATCGGGACGCTGACGCTGGGGATTGGTGGCGTGGGACTGATGAACATCATGCTGGTTTCGGTTACGCAGCGTACGCGTGAAATCGGCGTGCAGAAGGCGCTCGGCGCACCGCGGCGCTACATCCTGATGCAATTTCTTGCCGAGGCTCTGACCATTACTTTTATCGGCGGGCTCCTGGGGGTAATACTTGCGTACGCAGTTTCTGTATCGGTGGGCAGGCTTACCCTCTACAGCGCATTTGCGAAGAACGGTCAAGCCGGCGATATTCGCCTGATCATTGCTCCCGGGACTCTGATCGTTGCAACTGTCATTCTTGCAGCCGTGGGGCTGGTCAGCGGAATGGTCCCTGCTCTTAGGGCTTCCCGCTTGGATCCCATTGAAGCGCTGCGTTACGAGTAGCGCGATCGACGGGAGGTTGACTCACTTGTCCTCGCGTTTCAGGGTCGCATCTGTAGACCAGTAGCCATTATCGGCAGCAATGTGGACCCGCATCTGATCTCCTTGGCTTGTTCCGGTCACAATCAACGTCACAGGCATGCCTTGCCATTCGGTCGGCACCTTGAAAGAGAGGTTGTTGCCATCGAGTTTCGCCTCAGTTAGAGGATGATCTTTGCCGTCTGCGCCGAGCATGGTGCCAGTGAGCGAGTTGCCATCGTTGCGCAGATGAAATACCGCATCTGCTCCGTCGTCCATCTTGCCCCGCCAGGTTCCGGTCACGTTCATAGCGGCAAAAGCGGTTGCGGGAAGCAGTACGGCCAGGAAAAAGGAAGAGAGAGATCGTGGAATCTTCATTGGTTCTTCTCCGGGGGATTCGGCCGAAATCGAAGCGCCAAATTTTTTATTCTTTCTCTTAACAATTTGCCAATGATCCTTGCGTAACAACAGTGCCGAACGTCAGCAAGAGAGATTGACAAATGTCACGCGGCCCACTGTCGCCGACAAGGTGTGACTCAGCCGGTGGGCTCGGCAAACTGTTATATTTTTTTTAGCGCGAACTGCCCGGGTGGCGAAACTGGCAGACGCACGGGACTTAAAATCCCGGGTCCTTAACAGGACGTACCGGTTCAATTCCGGTCCCGGGCACCATACATCTATTCGCAGCGGATAGTCAGGTAGGGCACCGAAAAGCAGATGCGTCGGTGAAACAGCACCTAAGCCGTGACTACGTAAGGACGCATCATCTCGTTATCTTCGTGCTCGAGCATGTGGCAGTGCCAGACGTAGCGTCCGGCGAAGCCTTCAAATTTCGCGATGATGCGGGTGACCGTGAAGGGATCGACGCGAACGGTGTCCTTCCATCCAAGCTCGTTGGCACTAAGCGTAACGGGAGGGCCCGTGAAGACGATTTTGCCGGTGAGTTGGTAAACGGCAACATCGAAGGGCCTGCGGTCGAGCACCTGGAAACGAACCAGGTGCAGGTGGATGGGATGGGAGTCGTCGGTGATGTTGATGAATGACCATATTTCGGTTGAGTTCAAAGCCGGATTTTCCGTGACCGGCGCGTGGAAGTGCGCACCGTTGAGGAGCATCACGCTCGACCTCCCGAGGCGATTCTGATAATCCGCCAGAGTCAGCTCGCGTGTGCGGGTAGCGCTCGATTCGGGGATGCGGACGAGGGGGCGAAGCGTCGCGGGCAGAGATGAGGGATCGGCGGCCTTTGCAGCCGAGACGCGAAACTGCATGATGATGGCCACCTCGGTTCGCAAAATGACTTCTTTCCCGGCGTGACTGCTGAAATCGATGATGAGGTCGGCGCGTTCGCCCGGGCCAAGGATAAGAAGATCTGTTTCTGCTGGCGCTGAGAGAAAACCCTGCTCGCTTCCGATCTGATGAAACCCGAGCGCTTCGGACGTGACAGTAGCCTCGGGCGAAACGGAGAGCTTATAGAAGCTGCCGTTCGAACTGTTGAGCAGGCGCAGGCGATACTTTCGCGGCTCGACTTCGTGATAAGGAAAAATCTTTCCGTTTACCAGAATCGCGCTGCCGTAATATTCCGAAACCCACGGCGCCCCGGGCTTACCAGAGACGGGATAATAAATTTGACCATCGGGTCGAAATGAACGGTCGAAGATCACCAAGGGAATCTCATATTTTTTCTTTGGCAGATTCAGTTCGCCTTCGAACTCGCTCCGCAGAACATAGAGCCCCATCAGGCCTGCAACCGCATTCAGGCGTGTGATGCCCATCGCGTGATCGTGATAAAAGAGGCTGGCTGATTCCTGTTGATTCGGGTAATAGCAGTTAGCGGACTGGCCGCTGACAAACCAATCCTCCGGATAGCCGTCGCTTTCCGGGCCGGTTCTGCCGCCGTGGAGATGCACGACCGTGCGCACCTCGGGTTTATCTGACTCGGCTCCATGAAGGGTGTGATCGATGGGGAAGAGATGTTGCTGTGGAAGTTGGTTCACCCACTCAACCAGAACCGGTTTTCCCTCTCGCGCCTCAAGCGTAGGACCTGGACAAGATGCGCCGTATCCCCAGAATGTAGTCGGCGGGATGTCACGATGTACCTTCGCCTGAAACTGTCGCATGGCGATGCGGTAATAAGGGACCTGCGCGGTTGCGTCTGCCGGACTCGGCTTCATGCCCGCCGGAGTCGCGAGCGCCGGAATCGGGAGCGGATCAACGAAGCGGGCGAGTGTGCTGGTGTCGAGCAATTGCGGTACGCCCGTCGGCTGCAGGACCTGCCTGGCATTTGCCCAAGGCACCACAGAGCTGGCCGCCGTGAACCAACCCACTCGCTCGATGAAGCGCCGCCTTGTAATCCCTGCCATGAACTCCTTTTCGCTTCACCAAAGCGCGCGCGAAACACCGCCGCAGGTTAAGCCTGAACGAGGAAATTGCTGAACGATTAATTTTGCATCATGAGATGGTGAAGAATCACAGCCGCGCACACAATCCACACAACTTTAAAGCGGCGTTCACGAATAACTAACAGAGGGGACTTTAGACTTGCCCTCGTCTCCGGTTCGCGCCATTTGCGGCAGCATTCAGTGAACCCGCCGGAGCTAAAGGAGAGATTCCCCATGAAGCTGTTCTCCCCTACGCGCGCATTCTCAACTTTCACAGCTCTAGCACTCTTGATTTGCGCGGCATTTACGCCCGCTGCAGTCAGCCAGGAAGTTACATTTTCTCCATACATTCAACTCGGTGCTAACGGGATTCTTGGGCCGGCGGACCAGATCGTGATCGCCTGGCAGACCAACGAGACAACTCCGAATCCCTCGGCCTACAAAGTTGAGTTTTCAGCCGATGAGCGCGGCTTCAGTCAACACGATCACGGCTCCGTTATCACACCCAGCGGCCGTGTGGTCGATAACTACCTTGCTTCCGATCCGGCATTGCCATTGATTCCCGGTGCCTACGGAGCGCACACCAATTACACCGCCGTTTTACGTGGATTGCGCTATGACACGGTCTACAACTACCGCGTGACCGGCCCGGGCATGCCCAGCGGTGGTTTTTCGGCGTCGTTCCGCACGCGCAGCCTGAGTCCGGTTTTTTCGTTCGCGGTGGAAGGAGACGAAGGTTACTTCCCTGTAGCCAACGCATCCACCATCGTTGACTACGAGGCGCGCATCGCACATCTGGTTTACGAGGCGGCGAATATTCAGCTGGCCAATGAGCCTGCGCGTCCTGAGCCGGCATTTGTTCTTGATACCGGCGACAACGTTTATAACGAGGGTACCGAAGACAACTACCGCGATTTCTTTTTCGGAGTTTTCAACAGCGATCAGGATTCGAACGAAACCGGAGCGCCGATCCTGCGCAGCAAACTGTTCTTCCACGTCGATGGCAATCACGATCTGGGCAGCACGGGCGTCTCGGCGAATTTGCTGGCGGACAACGCTGCGCCGCGTTTCAGCGGTAACCTGAGCGGTGGGGACGCGCTTTCCTATTTCAACGATTTTTATTTCCCGCAGAATGGTCCGAAGGGCTTCGACATCCAGTACGCATGGAACGGCAACACTCCGTCGGCTACCGGCTTCACCTTTACTTATCAGGGGCAGAGCTACAACTCGCCGGCCGCCATCGCTGCCTTCCGCGCCTCAACGAAAGTTGATACCGGTAACGGTCCGAGCACACAGATCGACCACCAGAGCAACTATTCGTTCGACTACGGCAACGCCCATTTTCTCTACCTCGACGCTAATCCGCATCTGTTTAATGACAATCTGCCCAGCACGAACGCATTCAATGCGCCGCCCCCGGTGTTCACGGCTTATCCAAGCGCGCTCGGACAATGGGTAATCAACGACCTTGATTCAAGCAAGCAGCTATGGAAGATCGTTGTCTATCACCAGCCTGGCTTTACATCAGGCGACGCCACTCTCGTCAATATGCAGATGCGTGCTGTCGCCAAGCTGCTCGAAGACCACGGCGTGAGCATCGTATTCAACGGCCACGAGCACAACTATCAGCGGACGCTGCCCATTCGCGCGACATCGCGAACTGCGGGCCCGGTGAGCACCACCGCGGGGACGCCCGCCGTTTATGTTGACCAGAAGTTCGATGGGATGAGGGACACCGTGCCTGACGGTGTTCTCTACATCGTGGAAGGCGCGGGCGGCAATCGCGACTTCGACGGGGCTTTCGTACCGCCGCGCGGCAGCGGCGTAGGTCTTGACCAGGACGACTCCGCGACCGGAACATTCACCGACGAACCGGGGCTGACCGTGCCTCAAGGCCCAGCATCGTGGCTCGACACAAACCTGACCAATCCCGAGATGATCAACTTCCTTCCCAATGCTGGTAAAGGGACAAAGATTACGACGAAGTTCAAATCGAAGGTGTTTTCTTTTGGCCACGTGCTGGTGGATCGCAACAAGTTGACGCTGTGGCAGATCAGCGAGCCGCTGCAGTCCACTTCATCGGCAACAGCTGCTGACCCGGCGCCTTATGGAACCGACATCAATGGCCAGCCGCTGAACGATCCTATCCCGGACACCGAGATCGATCCTTCGACCGGCATGATCACGTCCGCGCCAGCGACTGGAACCTCGGCGCTGCTCGATAAGTGGACGATCACGAAGCCGGCGATTTTTCATTCTCTCTCGGCGACGCTGACAGGGCCGGAGAAGATCCACGCCGGCAGCGTGCTCACCTACACCATCCAGCTCAATAACCGCTCGTCGTATTCACTAAATGGAACCCAGGTGCGGGTGGCGCTGCCGGATGGAGTAAGTTTCGCGGGAAACACAGGCACGACCGCAACGCTTCAAGGCAATGAAGTTGTGCTAAGCATCGGGCGGCTTGCGGCCGGCAGCGAACAAACCGTCACGATCCCTGTATCTGTTTCTTGGGATAGCAGAGGACTGATCACGGAATTTGCAACCGTTACATCATCGACCGCGCTGCCTGTGTTCACTAACAAAGCGGCGACGATCGTGATCCGCTGATTCATCAACCGGCAACGAAATCAAACGCGGCAGGAATTTTCTGCCGCGTTTTCTTTCCGGTAGGCTTGATTCAGTTTGATTAAGGGAGGTGAACGACTGTGTTCGGAAATGAACGTGGTTGATTCTTCCGGCGGAAGTATCGTGCGGACGTCAGTTAAGCGATCGCGATTGTCTTATCTCAACGCTGGTCGAGAGGTGCATAGCTGGAAAAGCCTTTCGGCATGCGATTCAGAATGAAGTAGCACCGTCCACAATTCGGACATTCGTGCCGATCTTCCTCGGTATCGACATGAATCGAGTGCAAGTCGGTTTTGCAATTGGGACATGTCAGATCGTGCTCGAAAAGTGGAGTAACCACTGGCTGGTTCATAGCTAATAGAGTAGCAAAGTAAATCTCAGGATGCGCTGTTATTGGAATTATTTTTTTCTTCCGCAATCTGCTTGAGTTCCTTGGAGATTTCTCTTCGACGACGCGCAGCACTGCTTGATCTGGTCTCCTTGAGGAGAGCCAGTTCTTGCAGCAAAACCAGAGTTCTTTCAGAAGTGTCGCTACTCATTTTGCCGGTCCTTGTTTTATCACGCCGCAATCTTCTCTACCGGGGTCTCGGGCTCCGAAGCAATCTCTTCCAAACTCTTTCCTTTGGTTTCCGGCAACAAGAAAATGGTCGTGATCGCACCTAACACGCTCACGATCGCCGCCGCGGTCTCAGCTGACAGCAGTCCATGCCATCGCATCAGGAAGGGAAAGGTGAAGACGCCGATGAAACCGCCAATTTTGCCCATCGCCGCCGAAATTCCGTGGCCGGTTGTGCGCAGACGAACAGGAAAGATTCAGCGTACTCAATGAAGTGCTAATTTGCAGCAGTTCAGGCGCAACGATTGAAGATCGCAGAGAGACGCCATGGGCGCATAGTGCCGCAGAAGATATCTAATTTCGACTACCACTGCTCCCGTTGCGGTTCTCCTGTATCGGGATCGAGGATCAACGTCCGATTAGAGCGGAATTCATCGAATGATTGGAAGTCAAACAGGTTCAGAATAGTTCCAGATAGCGCATCGAAGGATTGGTTCCCGATTCTTCCCACCTGCCAGTTGTCCTCAATGAACCGCAAAATCGAACTCTGATCGGCGACGGTATGCGCAACGAAATTCTGCTTCGCGAACGGAGAAATGACGAGAAATGGCAAGCGCGGGCCGTAGCCGCAGCGGTCGAGATAAGCTCCCGTTTTGACGGCGCCGCACAATCCGTTTGGTCCCAAGAGAGCATCGTTCGATGGGTCGTTCGACTGGCTCACGATCGGCGCGAGCACATGATCGTACCAGCCATCCGAATCGTCCCAGGCGATGAGGATGGCCATATCGTTCCAGTCACGCGATTGCTGCAGCTGATTGATGGTGGTTACAAGAAAACTCTGTTCCAGCAGCGGGCTCGAGGTGGAAGGATGGCCGGTCTCATTCGCCGGCGCTTTCAAAAAGCTCACCGCTGGAATATTGCCGTTCTTCACCGCGTTCCAGAAATCGTCGAGCGAGTATTGGTGCATCGCCTGGTCCGAGCTGCCAATCGCGGCAACAGAACCAGGTGGAGTGTGATGGGCATTCAATGTGGAAGCGAAATACTGGAACGGCGTGTAGTGCGGGTCCTCCTGGCTGATGCAGGTCGCAACGCCGCCGGTAACGCTGGCCGGAGTCCAATCGCCATAGAACCAGCCCCAGGTGATTCCTTTCGCATTGAGCAGGTCGCCGACACTCGGTCCCGCCATTTGAATGGTCTTGCCGGTCGAGCAATCATCTCCGGTTGGATCGATGTTCGCAATCACGCTTCCATTCACTACCTTTCCCGAAACGCTATCCGGGGTTGCGCCGTGGGTTTGCCCGGATACCAAATTCAAATGGCCCATCACGGTCGTACCAAACGTCGATGCAAAAAAATTGTCGCTCATGGCATAGTGCTGAGCGTAGTTCCATATAGCGGTTACGGTGTTGCCATCGTAGTAGCCCATGGAAAGATTCGGCGTGCAGTCGGTCCCCGTGCCGCTGAGCAACTCGGAAACTTTGTCGATGAGTCCACCGTCGTAAGCATTCTGCTCATCGGTGTAATGATTATCGTTGTCGCAGGTGACCGCCTCAGAGCGGTCGAGACGAAAAGGCGCAGCCGCATTGGGATTGTAGTTACGCAATGTAACAGTCAGGTTGTTGACCGTAGGAGTATTTGGGAGGGCCCTGAAAAATGGCTCCCCGGGCGGGTTGGCCGCTCTCGGATAAGTACCAAAATAATGATCGAATGAGATGTTCTCATCGAAGATCACGACCAAATGCTTGATCGGAGTGGTTGTTGCAAACGATTCCGCGCCGCGAGAAAATTGGCTGCGTTGCTGAGCAAACATTGGAACTGAGATTGAAAGCAGCACGACGAACAAGAAAAGCCGGTTATCGATTCTCATTTTTCGAAGACCTTTCCTGCGCCGAATCGATGCGAATCGGGCGCGAGATCTCACAAACGGAAGACGTTACACGGTTTTGTGTTACAGGAAAATGAAAGCCCGGAAAATTTCCTGAGCATATTTTGTTAGTTCAATTGCAGAATTGTCGCGACGAATAGTACCGTAGGTACCGGCGTCGCGATTGTTTCCAACAAAAGCTTCCTTCGCGCTCGCGAACTTTTCTGAAATCCGAACTAAGGAAAATTAGGACCGTTGAATTTGAGGGCGCCGGCAATTTTGGGATTTACCCTGTTCTTGAGTTTTGCTGCCGCCCATGCGAAGGCATATCGACAGGTTTGTTCTCGCCCAAGCTCTGGGAGCGTCGTTGCCGACCCCGTTGAACTGCGTAGTCGCAACGGCGTCCTCAAGGTGGATTTAACTTACCGCAATTTTCTTGCCGCCGACGGACGCGAACAATATTGCTATCAGGATAAGCAGGGTAATCAGGCCCCTACGTTGCGGCTTCAACCGGGCGATCTGTTGATTTTGCGCCTGAAAAATGAGTTGAAAGATTTTTCCGCAACTGCAAATAAAACGGGTAGCCGAAAGGCTTCGTCAACTCATTCCGTTTTCAAGATTTTTGCAATGACGATTTCCTCGCCGTGCGCCAGCCCGAAAATGGACGCGCTTTCTACTAACCTTCATTTTCACGGCACGACCGTACGAGCTGCATGTCATCAGGATGATGTTCTGCGCACTATGGTTCAACCCGGAGATCCACCTTTTGAATACCGTTTTCGCATCCCGCGAGACGAACCGCCGGGGTTGTATTGGTATCACCCGCACGTTCACGGCTACACGAACCCGCAAGTGCTCGGAGGCGCTTCGGGCGCGCTCATCGTGGAAGGAATCGAACGTGCTAATCGCAAGCTTGCCGGGCTGCCCGAACGCCTGTTCATAATTCGCGACGAGGAACTACTTCATCCGGACGCGTCTCCGGCTCCAGGCCTTGTGCCTCCGCCACCGGTGCTCCGCGATGCCGAGGGAGACATTCTCAACACCGGAACTGGGCAAGGCAAACCGGCAAAGGACCTCTCGCTTAATTTCGTTCCCGTTTCCTATCCGGACTATGCGCCGGCAAGAATCGAAGGGAAGCCGTCTGAGCGGCAGCTGTGGCGGATTTTGAATGCCTCTGCGGTCACGTATCTCGACCTTCAGGTAGTCGATGCAAACCAGCCGCAGTCTCTCGGGGTGGTCGCGCTCGACGGTGTGCCCATCACCGAAAACGGAATGACACCGGACCGGGTTTTATGGGTGGACCATATTTTTCTGCCGCCCGCCGGGCGCGTGGAATGCATTTTCAAGGGATTGCCGGAAGGAATTCATGCACGTTTAATTACACGCAGCGTTGATACCGGACCGGCCGGAGAAAACGATCCGGTGCGCCCATTGGCCACCATTGTAACTTCCGATCACGCCCCGGAGCCGGGTTTTCGATTGGCCGAATCCCCGCAACCGCTACCGGCCTCACCTACGGTCTGGCTTGGCAACATTCGGCCTGCGCGAGTTCGCAAACTTTATTTTTCTGAGCGACCGGCCGATTCCCATCGTCCGAACAGTGGCACCGTGTTCATGATCACCGTCGATGGACAGGATGCCAAACCGTTTGATCCCACTGCAGCGCAACCGAATATCACAGTGCATCAAGGGGATGTTGAAGATTGGATCATAGAAAACCGGTCGCGCGAATCACATGCTTTTCACATTCATCAGATTCATTTCCTCCTGACAAAGTGGGGTGGTGTGCCCGTGGATGAGCCGTTCCTGCGCGACACTGTCGATGTGCCCTATTGGGACGGCAAGAGCGCGAAGTACCCGAGCGTTACGCTGCGCATGGATTTCCGGAATCCGGATGCGGTCGGAACATTCGTTTATCATTGTCATCTTTTAGAACACGAAGATGGTGGGATGATGGGGACAATCCGCGTTCTTCCGCACGCAATCGAGTCGACAGCAAAATAGCTTTGTCAGAATCACGAGCTCGGGATAAGAGCAGAAATGCTCTTTTCGCTTCGGCTATGACTTCACAAATGCTCGTCTTGTGAAATCCGGCTTTGGCGGCGAGCATACCGACTCAAACCATCGACTGATGTAGACCTGGGCGTGGGCTTCGCCACAGAAATGTCTGGCTTCGGGAGTGTTTGCGGTCTGCGAATTCCATCTGAGAACAGTGAGTTGGGAATCATTGCACTGAATCACGAACCAGTGCGTTGGGCTAGTGGTGACGCGTGCACAGATTTCGCATCGGAACTCCTGGAGAGTGGTCATGCAAAGCACCTTGCCTCGTAAGTCTGCACGAGACTCAGAATCATATTAGCGGCACAGTCATCGCCAATTGCGGTGTTGAGCAGTGCGTGATAAATGGGCCGGTCCGGCCACGGAACGTTGAAATACTTTTGAATGAAATCGGAGCGTTCATGGTCGACCGTATCCACAAGTTCTTCTGCTTCCTTTTCACTCTTGCCGCGGCCAAGAAGCCTCCGCACTTTGTCCTCCCTCGGAGCATAGAGGAAGATCCGCAAGGTGTCCGGCCGGTTTTTGAGAAATTGTTGTGAGCCTCTGCCCACGATGACGCAATTGCCCTTTTCGGCGGCGTGCTCTACCACACGCCTCGTGATCTTTAGTATGGTCTCGCTGTCGACAAGGTTGAGCTTTGGCGCGTTGACCGCGCCTTCATAGCTTCCGCGCATGAAAGATTTAAAAAGCCGGTAATACAGCGGATCATTTTTCTCCTCGTGCGCTTCTACCACGGCCTTCGGACAATGCGCGAGTCTCGCGATCTCTTCCGTGAGCTGCTGGTCCCACAATTTCCAGCCGAGGCGCTTTGCCACGAGCTGAGCGATATCGCCGCCGCCGCATCCGTATTCCCGTTCGATCGTGATGATGTTGACCATAAGTGCAACTTCCTTCCAGGCGCTTCTCAAGTGTGAACCGCAAGCACCGGGCAGGGCCCCAACTGGATCACGCGATAAGTAGTCGAGCCAAAGACCGCGCGGTCCATCGCGTCGCCTCCACGCGCCGTCATTATTATGAGGCTTGCTTGCGCTTCAGTGGCGTAACGAACAATTTCCTCATAAGGTTTTCCGAACCTTACTATCGATCTGATTTTGAAATTCTTGCGTTCTGTTTCCGAAATAAGTCTATCGAGTTCCTGGGCACGCTCGGCAATTATGACCTCGGCTCTGGCCAGATCGGACGCATTTTCGGCCACGTGCAACAATATCAGCTCTGCCTCATACTCCGCCGCCACCGAAATCGCGTAGCCACTCGCTCGTTCGGAATTATGCGAAAAATCGGTGCAATAAAGGAGGCGGTTCAGGCGATGCCGTCCGCTCGCTGCCGTTGTCATCCCAGTCTGTGATGCAGTGGATACCACCAGTACCGGGCATGCCGCCTTGCGAATGACCCGGTCCGTGGTCGAACCCAGCACCAGACGGTCGAATCCGCGCCGGCCGTGAGTTCCCATGACGATCACTTCCATGTTCTCTTTTTCAGCAAACCAGAGAATGCAGTCCGACGCATTCCCCTGCCGTACCACGAGCTCTGGCTGAATTCCGTGACCTGAATATTTCGTTACGAACTCTCGAAGATGCAGCTCACCACCCTCGTTCAGCGCTTTGCAAAATCGTGCATAATCCGCCTCTTGGGCAGCGTAATCTGCATAGGGATATTTCCAAAGCTCAACGGTGTGAAGACACACCAACCTGGCCCGGTAATACTCGGCGAGGGACGACGCGTGTTCATACGCCACGGCGGAGAAGTCTGAAAAATCGATCGGGCACAATATGGATTTCAGTTCCATAACGCTTTTTATTCAGCTGCGTGCACCCCGCCGCTTGCGGGATCATTTTTTCTCAACATGAAGCTCAAGAAGAACATTATTCCAGCAAACACAGAGAGGACCATGAAGGTATCAATGTAGGCGAGCGTCCCCGCCTGTGCCTGCACCGATTGATAAATTTGAGCATAGGCGGTTGCGAGCGCTTCATGGGCAGAAAGCCCGCCAGCCATGAAGTGCTGCTTCAATCCCCGGACCGTGTTGGCGAAGTTTGGGTTGTCAACCCGGGCGTTCTCCACCAGCCTGAGCTGATGAAATTGCGAGCGTCGAGCAATCAACGTCGTCACCAATGAAGTCCCCACGCTGCTTCCTATGTTGCGCATGAAGTTTGCGATTCCGGCCACGGAATTGTTTTTCTCCGCCGGAATCCCGATGTACGCGACCAGCGTGATCGGCACAAACAGAAAACCCAGGCCAATGACCTGCTCGACTCGCAGCCAGGTGGCGGCACTGAAACTCATTTGCAGGTCGATTCTTGTGGTGGAATAGAACATTGCCACTGCCAGGCCCAGCCAGCCAAAAGCAATTAACCTGCGGGCTTGAACCTTTGTTGTGAGCTGGCCCGTGATTGGGGTTTCTATAAGCAAGACGAGGCCCCCTGCCGAAAGAGCGAGACCAGCGAGCTCCGAGGTGTAACCCAAAAGCGTTTGCAGGAATTGCGGCATCAGAACCAGGCTGCTGAACAACAGGACGCCCAGCATAAACAGCATCAGACTCGAGCTCGCGAAATTGAAATTCTTGAACATTCGAACATCGATAATGGGCGCCTTCTCGAACCATTCCCAAATGACCAGAGAAATCAGACATACCGCCGAAACGATGACCAGGGTCGTGATGAAGCGCGATCCGAACCAATCATCTTCCTGGCCTTTATCGAGCAGCACCTGCAATGCACCAACACCAAGAGCGAGCAGTCCAATGCCGACATAATCCAGCTTGACTCCGCCCCGCTTGAGGCGCTGTAGGTATGGTGGGTCTTCGACGAAGCGGCGCACGAGAAACAATGTCATTATGCCCACGGGAAGATTAATGAAGAAAATCCAGCGCCAGGTATAGTTGAACGTGATCCACCCGCCGAGAGTCGGCCCGATCGTGGGCGCCATAATCGCGGTGATGCCATACATCGCAAATGCAAGCCCACGCTTTTCCGGCGGAAAAGTGTCCGCCAAAATGGCTTGCGCCATGGGTTGCAACCCGCCGCCGCCCGCGCCTTGCATGACCCGGAACAGCAGAAGAAAACCGAGGCTCGGGGCGAAGCCGCAGAGCAGAGAACTGACGGTAAAAATGCCGAGGCAGCTCATGAAGAAACGCTTGCGGCCAAAGGCGCCGGCGAGCCAGCCGGTCATTGGGAGAATGATTGCATTTGAAACCAGATAGGACGTCAGCACCCACGTGCTCTGATCGTTGCTGGCGCCGAGATCTCCCGCCATGTAGGGAAGCGCGACATTGGCAATGCTGGTATCGAGCACTTCCATGAAGGCGGCGAGCGCGACGACTACGGCAATCAGCCACGGGTTGTACCGCGGGCGCCAGATATCCTGATCGAGTGTGAGCGCGGCAGTGGTCATCGGAGATATACATCGGGCACGACGTTCATGCCGGGGCGCAATCTTCGATCGCGGTTCTCACCAGGATCGAGAACGATTTTTACGGGAATCCTCTGCACAATCTTCACGTAGTTGCCCGTGGCATTTTCCGGAGGAAGCAGGCTAAATAGAGGTCCGGTTGCGCCCGCGATGCTATCGACATGGCCGTGCAAAGTCGTGCCGTAAGAATCCACGTGAATATCCGCCCTCTGCCCAACTCGCATGTCCTTGAGTTGGGTTTCTTTGAAATTGGCGGTGACCCAGACTTGATCGAGAGGAACCACCGTAAGCAACTGTTGTCCTGGTTCAACGTTCAATCCGACGACGACCGTCTTGTTCACCTCGCCGGTGACCGGAGCGACGATTTTGGTGTATTGCAGATTCAGTTCGGCCTGCTGCAGGAGCGCTCGTTTTTCCTCGACATCTGCGATCGCGGCCTGCACCCGCGCCTTTGTAGACGACACCTGTTGCGGCCCGGTCTGTGCGTATTCGTGATTTGCTGTGGCCTGCGCTAAGCGGCTCTGGGCTTGCCTTACTGATTCCTGTGCTGCTGATTCACTGGCCTGGGCGGCTGCTACGTTTGCGGTGCTGGCTTTGGCTGCGGCCAGTGCCTGGTCATAAATCTGTGGCGAGACTTCGCGCTTATCGACGAGCAGTTTGTACCGATGCAGATCGTCTTGTGCCTTCACGTCATTTGCCTGCGCAGCTGCGACTTCCTCGTGAGCTGCGGCAAGCTGCTTTTCAGCAGCGCTGACCGCGGCGCCGGCGTCTTCAATCCCGGAAGCTGTGAACTGCAGCTGACTGCTGGTGTTCACGGAAGTAATCGGCACAGTAATATTCAGAGATCTTGCTGTGGCCTCGGCGTTGGACAGATTTGCTTGCGCCTGCGCCAGGGCAACTTCGTAATCGGTGGGATCGATCTCCACGAGCACATCCCCCTGATGCACCCACTGGTTATCGCCCACGTTGACCTTTATGACATAGCCGGAAATACGCGCGCTGACCGGATAGAGATGAACATCCGCCTGGGCGTCGTCGGTCGATTGATAGCTGCTCAAATAACGCCATAGAAAAAAACCAGCGACGATTACGACAACCGCAGAAATCAGGATGATGAGATTTCTGCGCCGCTTTTTCCGTTCGGCGGGTGAGTATTTTTTCGGTGGAGGAGGCGTTGCATATACCGACGCTCCATTTTCAACAGTTGATGGAGATGGGTTTTCTTCAGGAGTTGAAGCAGATGCGTGTTCGTCGGCCATTTTATCTTCCTGGGAAATATTCCCTCACGCCCTGCTCGCCCGCGCCCAAGGCACGAATGAGGGAAATTTTTGCGAAATTATAGTTGTACAAGCTGGAAATGTATTGCTCGTGTGCGCTGGCGACGGTCTCTTGTGATTGCACGACCTCGACGGTATCGGTAACGCCCGCCGTAAAACGATCGCGAGATTGCATCAGCGTTTGATCGGCCAAATCGATATTGCTGGTCGCAACCTTCACCTGGTCGGCTGAAGACTGCAGGTTGAGCAGCGCCGTGCGCACATCGGCCTCAATCTGCGCGCGCAAATTGTCGAGCCGCTCGCGGGCCTGATCGAGATGCGCATCGGCTTGCTGAATGTCACCGTGAACACTGTTTCCGGTAAAGATGGGAATCGAAAGCGTCCCGCGAACGTCATATACGCGCGTCGAATCCGAAGGATGGGCTCCGCCGGTTCCGTAATCCGCGTCGAATGAAAGCGAGGGGAAATAGCCGGCGACTGCTGCTTTGCGCGAGAGTTCGGCGGCGCGCACATCTGCCATGGCCGCCCGGTAGTCAGAGCGCGAGGCGTAGGCGCGTTGCAGGGCCTCATCAATCGTGAGATTTTCGAGTGGCTGATATGTCGATTTATCGGTGAGATCGAATTCCTGGCCGGGAGCCAAACCGATCACGCGAGCCACTGTGATCTTCTGAATAGCAAAATCGTTCTTTGCCTGGATCAGCTCCTGCTGTCGAGTTTGCAATTCGACTTTGCTGCGCAAGGCGTCAATATCTGCGGCCGTGCCTGCGGTCACCTGGTCGGTCGCTTGATCAAACACCGCCTGCGCCGCCTGAACTTGCGCTTCGTCGGTCGCAATGCGAGCTTCATCAGCGATGGCCTGAAAATAGACGTTTCCCACCGTCAGGATGACGAGGTCATTAGCGTCGAGGAGCGTGTAGTCAGCCGATTTGACGTTCTGGCTGGCCGAGCGGGCATTGTTGATGGACTTCCAATCGAATAGAGTTTGGGTTACTCCCGCGCGAGCGTCGAAGTAGGAAAACGGACCAACCGCCGGTGAGATGTGAAATAGCGTGGCAACACCCGCGAAGCCAACTTCGTCAATGTTCACCTTGGAGGCTGCTATGTAAGGGTCAGCGGTTACGTGAGGGAGTAAGGCGCTTAATTCGTCCCAACGTTGTCCGCGGGCGGCGCGAGTATCAGCGTGCGAGAGCAGCAGTCCGAGGTTATGCTTCAGCCCAAGATTGATGGCGTCTTGCAAAGACAGCGGCATGCGCCCGGCAACAAGCTTCGTGGGCACGCTGCCGGAGAAAGAATTCGTTTGGGCGGGCGTGCCTGAAGGCGCACTTGGATAATTTTGCGCATGAGAAATTACCGCTCCACAAATCAAGGCTGTTGCGCAGAACAAACGCAGTGAGGTTCCTGCAGGGCCCACAAAACCTCCTTGATTTTCAGACTTGCCTGTTACAAGTACAGAGGATAGTACGCCACTTTGGACGACTCGTGTCTGGAATTGGATTCATTAAGAGCACTCGCCCGAGTGTTCGCGAAAAGGAATGCGGAGGCGATGGTCAGTTTTTTATTTCCCGATGATCCGCTTGTGAATGGCGAGAAATCGTATTTTTAATGGTTAAGTCGATCGCTGGTTTTTTGCGTTTGCAGTTCCAACGGGTGTTCATTCCACGGAAAAAGCCGGCCCGGGCACAGTTCGGCTATGAGATATTAGCTTCCATGAATAGGCGGGAGTTCATCGCATTCACTGCAGCTGCCGGCATTTCTTCCAAACGAAACGCGAACTTTTTGGAGAATCGCGAGATTCAACGAGTGAACATGGGACTGCAGTTAGAGACCCGCTGAAGCATCGTTTCGGGGCGAATTACACCCCTTCACACAATTGGTGGTTCTGCTGGAACGACTGGGATGCGGACCCAATTCGAAAAGATCTCGATGCGATCGCTGCCCTCGGCGCTGACCATCTGCGAATTCTTCTGATCTGGCCGTACTTTCAGCCGAACCCAAAGTGGGTGAGCCCGTTACATCTCGAGCGGCTCGGTCAGTTGCTGTCGCTGATGGGCGAACGAGGGTTGGATGCGCTTGTGACCGTCTTCACCGGGCAGTTGAGTGGCTGGTTCTTTTTGCCGCCGTTTAATAAGACCGGGGATACGTTTTACACGGACGAAAATATGTGGGCGGCGCAAGAGCTGTTCATTCGCGAATTGGCACGAGTTGTTAAGCAGCACGCGAACACGATGGGCTTCGACTTGGGAAACGAGCTTAACACCTGCTGGAGCGCATCGCCCGGCAACGGCGACCGCTGGATGAAAGAGATGTTTGGGCTAATCGACTCAGTGCTGCCCGATCACCTGAGTGTCAACGGGGTTGACGAGGATCCGTGGTTTGAGAACACCACATTTTCTCCGGAGGCGCTCATCGCGGACCAGCGCATGCCAGTCATGCACTGCTATCCATATTGGTCGGGCGCGCTGAAATATG
>DATIYR010000376.1:0-4255 GCA_035517535.1 Terriglobales bacterium | reverse complement strand
GTCGTGCTCACGTTGTGGGTGATCGTCGCGCTGTTGATGATTCCCTTTTACATGTTTTCGCAGAAGGAGCTCGCGCCAGCGGAAGACCAGGGAGTTGTTTTCTCGGTCATCCAGGCGTCGGCCGATTCCACCATCGATCAGACAAATCTTTTTACCAAACAGGTCTACAACGTCTTTCATTCAATTCCGGAGAGCGAAAGCATTTTCCAGATCACGCAGCCGAATGGCGGATTTGCCGGAATGGTCACGAAGCCGTGGAGCGAACGAAAGAAAACCGCGCAGCAACTTTTGGTCGAAGTTGCCAAACCGTTATCAAGAATTCCCGGAATCCGCGTCATCCCGCTGACTCCTCCGGCATTGCCTGGCGGCGGCAACTTCCCGGTTGACTTCGTTATCGAGTCTTCCGCCGAGCCACAGCAAATCGCTGCGCTCGCCGAGCAAATCGTGCAAAAGGCGATGAAGAGCGGCATGTTCATCTATGCCGACACGGACGTAAAGTTCGATCAGCCGCAAACTGAAGTTGTATTTGATCGCGACAAGCTCCGTTCCCAGGGCGTGGATTTGAGCCAGGTCGGTCAGGACCTCTCGACCATGCTGGGCGGGAATTATGTGAACCGGTTCAGCATTCAGGGTGAAAGCTACAAAGTCATTCCTGAAATTATGCGGGCGGACCGTTTGACGGCGGATCAGCTTCAGCACATTTACGTAACCGGTTCGAACAATCAACTGGTCCCGCTTTCAACGTTTGCGACCTTAAAGACGACGACGCAGCCGCGCTCGCTGAATAAATTTCAGCAGCTGAACGCAGTGCGCATCCAGGGCGTGATTCCGCCTCCGGTGCCGCTGGATAAGGCCCTGACATTCCTCGAAGATCAGGCGAAGCAGATTCTGCCGCAGGGTTACAGCATTGACTACGCGGGCGAGTCGCGTCAGTTGCGGGTTGAAGGCAGCAAATTCCTGGGTACATTCCTGCTCTCAGGAATTCTGATTTACCTCGTGCTCGCCGCGCAATTTGAGAGTTTCCGCGATCCGTTCATCATTCTGGCGGGATCGGTTCCGCTCGCAATCTCCGGCGCGTTGACTTTCTCGTTCCTCGGATTTACGACGCTGAACATCTACAGTCAGGTCGGTCTCATTACCCTCGTAGGATTGGTGTCGAAAAACGGCATTCTGATTGTGGAGTTCGCGAACCATTTGCAGGAACGAGGCCGAAGTAAGTTCGATGCTGTGGTAGAAGCGGCGGGCACGCGGCTCCGCCCGATTCTGATGACTACTGCGGCTACGGTTTTCGGCCACCTACCGTTGGTGTTTGCTACCGGCCCCGGTGCGGGAGCGCGAAACAGCATCGGCATCATGCTGGTGAGCGGCATGATCATTGGAACGTGCTTTACGTTATTCGTGGTTCCGTCAATTTACATGCTGGTCGCGCGCAGGCACACGGCGTACCAGGAAATCGAGCCAACCGGAGAAGATTTACTTCGGGAACCCGAGGGTGCTACGGTCTAAATGGGCAGTTTTATTTGACTTCGGCCATCGTTGCACCCAGGATCTTGCCCTCGTCCGGCTCCTGTGCGAAAGCGACTAGTCGGTAAGATTCGCCAGCCTGCTCGATGGGTAGGCTGATGTCCTTGGAAAACGACTCGCCTTTCTTGACCTTGCCGACCGCGTTCAGGCGCTTTACCACCGCAACGTGCTGTAAGGCTCGTCCTCCATTTTCGCCACGAAGCACTTTGGATTCCGCATGATCGAGGGCGAGTGCGACCACTACCTCAGCCTTGGAAGGGACCACGCCGGTCGCGATGTGGGCAAAAACCTTTCCGTTCTCGACGTGCAGCGACGAAATCTCGACGCTGATTTTCGGAAGTTCGATTTCTTTTTGAAGGGCGCGCGCCGCTTCTACGCGATTACTGCCCACGAAGGCTTCGCTTCCATCAACGACCATCTGCGGCGTGTAGGGACCCTGCTGGACGTGCAGCCGGTCAACATACTCGGCTTGGCGCAAGGTGAGCGCGTGCGAAGAAAACGGATCTTTCCAACCCTGGTCGTCCCAATAATCCACATGCTCCTCGAGCACGATGAGCTGCGCGCCCGGAAGCGGCTGTTTCGCATCGAGCGCTTGCAGAAATGCATCGGCAGGTGGGCAATCCGAGCAACCTTCTGATGTGAAGAGCTCAACCAGAATCGGAACCGTCGGGGTGCCTGCGACGGGAGCGGAAAACGAGAACGGCGCCGCGAAAACCAGAAGAGCAACCACGACCCACAGAGCGCGCCTTTGCATGTTGGACATAGATCGAAAAAATCTCAACGTTTCGTAAAATTGGAACAGAGTTTCACGTTCTGCTTGTGTCAAGCCGTATCGTACTCTTTGACAATGTTAGTACGAAACCGTCACTTACAAAAATCCGGAAACAAGAAATGTCGGGAGTCCTGTTGCCAGTGGAAAGACCGGCGCTCCGCGAGTACATTTTTAATGACTCAATGATTCAATCTCCCAGGATGACATCCCCTCGGTAAAGAAATTAAAATAGCCCAGCAAAGGAGTAGGCAATGAAGATTTCTCGGATCCTGCAGGTTGCCTTGTTGATCGGGTTGGCAGCGCCAGTCTGGGCCGGCAGAAAGCCTCAACCTGAAACTCCGCTATCCACCATAAATTTCTTGATTGTGCGCGACGAGAACGGGAAGCCGATCCGCAATGCCGCGGTAGTTATTCATCCTGTCGACGCGAAGGACAGGCAGGAGGCCGGCGGAATCGAGTTGAAAACTGATCTCGACGGAAAGGCCGGGTATGACGGAATTCCGTACGGCAAGATGCGCATTCAAGTGCTGGCTTCCGGCTTTCAGACCTACGGAGACGATTTCGACATCGGCAAACCTAGCGTCGATATCACGATCAAGATGAAGCGGCCAGCGCAACAATATTCGATTTACCAGGATCACCCAAGCGACAACAGCAATCAGAAGCCGAAATAGCGGCATCTCAGCCTGCGGTCTTAATCGCGATGCCATACCTGCTGAAAACTGAACCCTCAGAATATTCCTTCGCCGATCTCGAACGCGACGGCACGACGATTTGGGACGGGGTATCGAATCCGGTCGCGCTCAAAAATCTGCGAGAGATGAAAGCCGGCGATCAGTTGATCATTTACGAGACCGGCGATAGGAAGACTGCCGTGGGCGTTGCGACCGTCGTATCAGTTGATGCAGCCGACCCCAAGAATCCGAAGGTGAAGATCAAGGCCGGCCGGCCGCTGATCAAACCCAAGTCGCTGGCCGAGATCAAGTCGAATAAGCTTTTCGCCGATTCACCGCTGGTGCGGCAGGGAAGGCTCAGCGTGGTGCCGCTGACCGAGCCGCAGCATCGCTATTTGACCGGCTCCTAACCGAAGATTCGCATCAGTCCATCCGGCGGCAGATCGGGGACCAGAAAGCGGCGCCGGTTTCCTGCAGCCATCGTGATCTCCTCAGCCGCTTGATAGCCGCTTCGTACCGCGCCCTCCATTGTGGCGGGCCAGCCGGTTGCGGTCCAATCTCCGGCGAGAAAAATGCGCGGCCAGGCAGTGCGCTGGCTCGGGCGATACATGTCGATACCGGGCTTCGGAGAAAATGTTGCGTTCAGTTCCTTAATCACGGTCGCTTTCACAAGGTTCGCGTCCCGGGCGCCCGGAAAGAATTCTCGCAATTCATTCAGTGCGAGCTCGATGATTTCCTGCCGGGGTTTTTCAATCAGAGATTTCGAGGAGCTGACAACCAACTCGATGTAGCTGGGGATGTGGTCGGACTGCCGATCCCTCGACTGCGCCGGATCATCCGCATCGCCTTTCGTCCTTGACGCGAGCAGCAAGGATTTGTGAAACATCCATTGAATCGTGCGGTCGAGCAGCACCGCGTGCGGCAAGTCCGTGATCTGGCGATCGAACCAGAGGTGAACCCCGGTGATCGGGGAGGTTTCAAAATGAGCAAGCTGCTCGCGCAAGCCACGCGACTCCGGCTCATCCGGCAAGAGCTTTGCGAGCGAATCAAATGGAACCGCGAGGACGGCGTAATCAAATTGCTCTTCGGAGTCCTGAAGTTTGACGTGCGCGCCATTCGCCGCCGGCGCAAACGACTGCACACTGTTGCGAAGGCGAACCGTGCCGCCGCGAGCCGTAATGTAATCTCGCGCGGTGTTGTAAAGGGCTGTGAGAGGAATTGTGGGCACGCCCATGTTGCGCGCGTTGCGTGACTTCATGGATTCACGCACAACCTGCGCGGCATA
>DATIYR010000375.1:0-2426 GCA_035517535.1 Terriglobales bacterium | reverse complement strand
GCAGCGACGAAATCTCGACGCTGATTTTCGGAAGTTCGATTTCTTTTTGAAGGGCGCGCGCCGCTTCTACGCGATTACTGCCCACGAAGGCTTCGCTTCCATCAACGACCATCTGCGGCGTGTAGGGGCCCTGCTGGACGTGCAGCCGGTCAACGTACCCGGCCTGGCGTAAGGTGAGCGCGTGCGAGGAAAATGGATCTTTCCAACCCTGATCGTCCCAATAGTCAACGTGTTCCTCGAGCACAATGAGCTGCGCGCCGGGAAGCGGCTGTTTCGCATCGAGCGCTTGCAGAAATGCATCGGCAGGTGGGCAATCCGAGCAACCTTCTGACGTGAAGAGCTCAACCAGAATCGGAACCGGCGGGGTGCTTGCGACTGGAGCGCAAAACGAGAATGGCGTCGCGAAAACCAGAAGAGCAACCACCACCAAGAGCGCGCGCCTTTGCGTGTTGGACATAGCTCGAAAAAATCTCAGCGTTTCGTAAAATTGCATCGGAGTTTCACGTTCTGCCTGTGTCAAGTCGTATCGTACTCTTTAACGATGTTAGTACGAAACCGTCAGTTACAAAAATCCGGGAACACGAAATGCAGAGAGTCCTGCTGCCAGTGAAATCACCGGCGCTTCGCGAATGACGTTTTTAATGACTCAATGATTCAATCTCCCAAGGTGACATCCCCTCGGTAAGAAATTAAAATAGCTCCGGCAAAGGAGCAGGCAATGAAAATTCCTCGGATCGTGCAGGTTGCCTTGTTGATCGGGTTGGCAGCGCCAGTCTGGGCCGGCAGGAAGCCCCAACCTGAAACTCCGCTATCTACGGTGAATTTCTTGATTGTGCGCGACGAGAACGGGAAGCCGATCCGCAACGCCGCGGTGGTGATTCATCCTGTTGACGCGAAGGACAGGCAGGAAGCCGGTGGAATCGAGTTGAAAACCGATCTCGACGGCAAAGCCGGCTATGACGGAATTCCGTACGGCAAGATGCGCATTCAAGTGCTGGCTTCCGGCTTTCAGACCTACGGAGACGATTTCGATATCGGCAAACCTAGCGTCGATATCACGATCAAGATGAAGCGGCCAACGCAACAATATTCGATTTACCAGGACCACCCCAGCGACAACAGCAATCAGAAGCCGAAATAGCGCCATCTCAACCTGCGGTCTTAATCGCCATGCCATACCTGCTCAAAACTGAACCGTCAGAATATTCTTTCGCCGATCTCGAACGCGAAGGTACGACGATTTGGGACGGCGTATCGAATCCGGTCGCGCTCAAACATCTGCGAGAGATGAAGGCCGGCGATCAGTTGATCATTTACGAGACCGGTGACAGGAAGACTGCCGTGGGCGTTGCGACCGTCGTGTCAGTTGATGCCGCCGACCCCAAAAATCCGCAGGTGAAGATCAAGGCCGGCAAGGCGTTGAGCAAACCCAAGTCGCTGGCCGAGATCAAGTCGAACAGGCTTTTCGCCGATTCACCGCTGGTGCGCCAGGGAAGGCTCAGCGTGGTGCCGCTGACCGAGCCACAGCATCGCTATTTGACCGGCTCCTAACCGAAAATTCGCATCAATCCATCCGGCGGCAGATCGGGGACAAGAAAGCGCCGCTGGTTTCCTGCAGCCATCGTGATCTCCTCAGCCGCTTGATAGCCGCTTCGCACCGCGCCCTCCATCGTGGCCGGCCAGCCGGTTGCGGTCCAATCTCCGGCGAGAAAAATACGCGGCCACGCAGTGCGCTGACTCGGGCGATACATGTCGACACCGGGCTTCGGAGAAAACGTCGCGTTCAGTTCCTTAATCACGGTCGCCTTCACAAGGTTCGCGTCCCGGGCGCCCGGAAAGAATTCCCGCAATTCATTCAATGCTAGGTTGATGATTTCCTGCCGGGGTTTTTCAATCAGAGATTTCGACGAGCTGATAACCAGCTCGATGTAGCTGGGGATGTGGTCGAGCTGCAGATCCCTCGACTGCGCCGGATCATCCGCATCGCCTTTCGTCCTTGAGGCGAGCAGCAGGGACTTGTGAAACATCCATTGAATCGTGCGGTCGAGCAGCACCGCGTGCGGCAGGTTCGTGATCTGGCGGTCGAACCAGAGGTGAACCCCGGTGATCGGGGAGGTTTCAAAATGAGCAAGCCGCTCGCGCAAGCCACGCGACTCCGGCTCATCCGGCAAGAGCTTCGCAAGCGAATCAAATGGAACCGCGAGGACGGCGTAATCAAAACGCTCTTCAGAGTCCTGAAGTTTGACGTGCACGCCATTCGCCGCTGGCGCAAACGACTGCACACCGTTGCGAAGGCGAACCGTGCCGCCGCGAGCCGTAATGTAATCTCGCGCGGTGTTGTAAAGGGCTGTGAGAGGAATTGTGGGCACGCCCATGTTGCGCGCGTTGCGTGACTTCATGGATTCACGCACAACCTGCGCGGCATA
>DATIYR010000374.1:0-3078 GCA_035517535.1 Terriglobales bacterium | reverse complement strand
ATGCTGCCGAAGCTGTTCGATATTCCAAAACAGTTGGTTACGAACGTCGTGTTCGATCAGTCAGTCTTCGTGAAAGAAGCGATCAAAACGCTGATTCATGAAGGCCTGTTAGGCCTGCTGCTCACCAGCATCATGATTCTGATTTTTCTCGGCAGCTTTCGGGCCACGTCTGCGGTGTTTCTGTCGATTCCGCTTTCTGCGTTGGCGACGTTCGTCATCCTCAACATGGCAGGCAGCACGCTAAACACAATGATTTTGGGAGGACTGGCGCTGGCGTTTTCACGAATCATCGATAACTCGGTCATTTCGCTCGAAAACATTTACCGCCATCTCGAAGGTGGCGCAGCGCCGATGATTGCCGCGGAACGAGGCGGCACGGAAGTGAATATGGCCGTATTGGCGGCCACGCTTACAACCGTGGTGGTGTTCTTCCCGGTGACGTTCCTTTACGGGGTGAGCAAATTCTTGTTTTCGGCATTGGCGCTCGCCGTGGCGATTTCACTTTTCGCCTCATACGCGGTCGCGATGACGGTCATTCCGCTTTTCTGCTCGCGTTTGCTAAAAGCTGTGCCGCGCGGCGGCGGCCACGAAGAGGCCGAGCACAGAAGCGAAGAATATGAAGTTGAGCCGATTGTGCCCGAACACCAGTCCTGGTGGGACAAGTTCACCGCCGGATTCAATCGCCAGTTCAATCGCCTGCTGGATTATTACGAGTATTGGGTAAAACGCGCGATGGTCCGCCCCGGAATTACGGTTGCGGCCCTGATGGGCGTATTTGTCCTGAGCTTGGCAATTTATCCATTCCTTGGCCTGGCATTTTTTCCGCGCACGGATGCCGGCCAGTTCACGATCAATTTGAAAGTTCCAACCGGGACTCGGATTGAGATGACCGAGCAGTATGTCGAAAAGGTTGAAGACCTTATCCACCGCGACATCGGCAAGCACGACCTGAAGATGGTTGTCTCAAATATAGGCGTTGTGCCCGATTTCTCTGCTCTCTACACCACCAATGCCGGCGCGTACACCGCGACCGTACAGGTGCAACTCAACAACGATCACGAGACGAGCAGCTTTGCTTACATGGACCGCGTGCGGAAGGACATGCAGCGTGATTATCCGGAGATTCGCACATTCTTTTCGAGCGGATCGATGGTCGACGCAATTCTGAACTCCGGAATGCCGGCGCCGATTGACGTGCAGGTCAGCGGAAAGCATTTGCACCAGACGTTCGATATCGCCCAGGACCTGGCAAATCGTATTCGCGGATTGCCCGGGGTGGGTGAAGTCTACATTCCACAAGACCTCAATTATCCCGGCGTCCGGCTCGACATAAACCGCGTTCATGCCGGTGAGCTCGGACTCACACAAAAAGAAATCGTCGATAACGTGATCACGGCGCTGAACTCAAACACCATGATCGCGCCCAATTACTGGGTGGACCACAACACCGGCAACGACTACTTCCTGACCGTGCAGTATTACGAGCACGGCCAAGGCGCGATCCGCACCCTTGATGATTTGACCAATATTCCCATTCGCGCGCCGAACCTGAAAGAGCCGACAACGCTCGACACGGTGGTCAAGCTGGAAAATATTGAGACGCCGACCGAGATCGACCACTACCAGATTCAGCGGGTCACGGATTTGTACGTGACCCCGAATGGCGAAGGCCTGGGCAAAGTTGCCGATGAAGTGCAAAAAGCTATCACCGATGCGAAGCTGCCGGAAAACGTTCGCGTCAATTTGCGCGGAATGGTGGAAGGCATGTTCGCTTCGTTTCGCAGCTTTGCGATTGGATTGTCGCTCTCGGTAATTCTGCTTTACCTGATTCTCGTCGCGCAGTTCCGATCCTTTGTCGATCCGTTCCTGATCATGCTCGCGATCCCGATGGGATTCATCGGAGTGCTCGTCATCCTTCCGCTGACTGGAACAACACTCAATGTCATGTCGCTGATGGGAGTGCTGATGCTGGTGGGCATCTCGGCTTCGAACAGTATTTTGATCGTTGAATTTGCACATCGGCTCGAGGAACGGGGACGATCGGTAAGCGATGCGGTCATCACTTCGTGCCGCGTACGATTACGGCCAATTCTGATGACCTCACTTGCGACGATTATCGGAATGGTGCCGATGGCTTTGAAGATGGGCACGGGCAGCGAACAGTACGCGCCGCTGGCTCGGGCGATCATTGGCGGACTCACGGTGTCGGTTGTGCTCACCGTGTTCATCGTTCCCGCCGCTTATTTACTTGTCTATGGCCGTCGCAAGCCGACGACGGTTGCGACTCCGGAGGCAGCGCAATGATCCGAGTAAGTCTGCAGCGTGTACACGCTGCAATTCGGCGGAGATCTAGTTTCTTGAGCATCCGCTCGGCAATTTCGATTGCCGCAGTTCTTGGAATTCTGCTGCCGCTCGCGGCATTCGCGCAGAATCCGGTGGAGGTAAGCGCACAAAACCTGCCTTCTGCGCCGGCGCCCAACCAGACCCAAACACAGGCAGTTCCCACAGCCCCGGGAACTATGCCGCAAGGGACGGCTCCGCAGTCAGGGCCGGGGGTTCCGCCGCAAGCGAACGCCAATCCCGGCCCAACTCTAACCTTGCCACAAGCCCAGGCGCTGGCGCTCAAGAATAATCCACAAGTTTCAGCGGCACGGCTCATTGCACTTGCCTCACATCAGGTCACGCGTGAGACACGTTCCAACCTGTGGCCGACGGCTTCGGTGAACGTCACCGGAGTGGATGCAGAATCGGGAAGCCGCATCACTGCGGGCGCGCTGAACAATCCGATCATTTATGAACGCGCCGCCGTAGGCACCGAAGTCACGCAATTAATCTACGATTTCGGCCGGACCAGCAACCTGGTCTCGAGCGCCACCTACGCCGAAAAAGCTGAAAACCAAAACGCAGCCGCCACGAGAGAGCAAATTCTATTGGCGGTCGATCAGGCGTTCTACAACGCTCTTCAGACTCAAGCCGTGCTGACTGTTGCGAAGGAAACCGTAGACGAACGGCAGACGGTCGCAAATCAGGTCAACGAACTGTTCATAAACAAACTGAAGTCGGAGCTGGATCTCAGTT
>DATIYR010000373.1:0-3181 GCA_035517535.1 Terriglobales bacterium | reverse complement strand
ACAATCCTCTGCATGAGATGCCCGGGCATGAAGCTGAGCCGCATGCCTTTGCTTGCGTGGCTAAATCTGGTGATGTGCGGCATGGTCCTCATCGCCATCACCCCCTTGTCGGCGGCACAGATCATGCTCTGCATTGATCGCTATCTCGGCGGGCACTTCTTTGACACTCAGGCAGGAGGGTCCGCAACGCTGTGGATGCACTTCTTCTGGATCTTCGGACATCCGGAAGTGTACATCCTGATCATTCCAGCTTTTGCATTTATGTCGGAAATCATTCCGGTATTTTCGCGCAAACCAATCTTCGGGTATCCGGTAATGGTCGGAGCCACAATTTGCATTGGGTTCGTCAGCATGAGCGTTTGGGCCCATCACATGTTCACCATCGGGATGCACTCTTACACCAACGCCTTTTTTACGCTCACCACGTTGGTGGTCGGTATTCCGACGGGAATCAAGATCTTCAACTGGCTCGGTACCATGTGGGGCGGAAGGATCATCCTCAAAACGCCAATGCTGTTTTGTATTGCATTCTTGTTTCAGTTTTTGATCGCCGGCCTCACCGGCATCATGCTGGGCAGCGCCGCATTTAATTGGCAGCTAAGTGGTTCGTACTTTGTTGTGGCGCACTTTCACTACACCCTTGTGGGCGGGCTTCTGATCGGAATCTTTGCGGCGTTCTATTACTGGTGTCCCAAAATTACGGGGAGAATGCTGAGCGAGCGCCTCGGCAAACTTCATTTCTGGCTTTTCTTGATCGGGTTTCACCTGACGTTTGACTTGATGCATATTCCCGGGCTGCTTGGCATGCCGCGACGTATTTATACCTACGAGCCTGGCCGCGGCTGGGATATATGGAACCTGCTCATCACCCTCGGCGCATTCATCCAGGCGATTGCCACGATGGTGTTTGTGTTCAACCTCATTATTTCCTACTTCAGAGGTGCGAAAGCTGGGAACGATCCGTGGGATGCCTGGACTCTGGAATGGTCCGTGAATTCGCCGCCACCCGCCTATAACTTTGCCTCCATTCCAACGGTCGCCAGCCGCCGTCCGTTGTGGGATTTGAAGCATCCGGAAGATCCGGACTGCCGGTATGAGTGAAGGAATCGAGCTATGAGCGCAATCACCACACCATTTCCAGAAACACCGGCGGCCTGGAAACTTCCTTACCGCGGCAAAGTTGCCATGGCCTGCCTGATTATCGCGGAGTCAGCGATCTTCACGATTTTCGTCGTGGCTTACCTCTTCTACCTGGGGAAGAGCCTCACCGGGCCGACTCCCCGCGAAGTGCTCGAGACGCCCATTTTCTTCACTGTCTGTTTGTTGTCCAGCAGCCTTACGATCCACCTCGCGGCAAAACTTCTCGAACGCGGCAAGCGTGGCGCCTTCTTGGCTTTCTGGTTCTTAACGATCGTTCTTGGTGGTCTCTTTTTGTTCGGTACTGGCCAGGAATGGCACCGACTGATTTACAAACACGGTCTCACCATCTCGACCAATCTTTTTGGAACGACCTACTACTCGCTTGTTGGTCTACACGCTACTCACGTCACCGTGGGTCTTCTGATGCTCGCCATCGTGCTTTTCTTCGGACTGGCTGGACGTGTTGGCCAGGAGCAGTCCGCACGAGTTGACGTGCTTTGCATGTACTGGCATTTCGTCGACGCCGTGTGGGTTGTTGTTTTCACTGTGGTTTACATCTTGGGTCGCTGAGGAGAACTGATGGCAATGCTAGCCGCAGAAAAAATAGAGCAAGGCGCTTGGATGCCCAACGAGATCGAGGTGCCGGCGTCAACGGCGTGGCCTTTGGTGCTGGCTTTTGGATTTACGCTGCTGTGCGCGGGTCTGTTAACCAATGTTTCTGTGAGTATCCTTGGCGCGGTGCTGGCGATCGCCGGTTGCGTGGGCTGGTTCCGCGAAGTGTTTCCACACGAACACGAGGAGATTGTGCCGGTCGTCCCAGAAGACGTCTCTGTGGTCACCGAGCGCCGCGTCGTCGAACGGCTGCCAGTGGCGCCTGACCAAGTACGCGCGTGGCTGCCCGTTGAAACTTATCCCGTTTCCGCCGGTGTGAAGGGAGGCTTAGCGGGCAGCGTAGCCATGGCCGTGCTGGCTTGCCTCTACGGTTTATTGAAGACGGGAAGCATTTGGTATCCCATCAATCTTCTTGCCGCCGTGGTCTATGCGCCGTCGGAGGTGCCTCCGCTATCGCAATTGACTTCCTTTCACGCAGGCCTCTTTTTTCTTGCGCTGGTGTTACATGTCGTCACCTCTATCCTTGTGGGATTGCTTTATGGGGCGATGCTCCCGATGTTCGCTCGCCGTCCCATTCTGTTAGGAGGTGTGATTGCCCCAGTTCTATGGTCCGGACTGCTGTACTCCATCATGGATATTCTCAATCCGGTGCTTGGGAGTCACATTGACTGGACTTGGTTCATGGCCTCGCAGTTTGCTTTCGGCATTGTCGCCGGACTTGTTGTCATACGGCAGGAACGGGTCTCGACATGTGAAAACCTGCCCTTCGCGCTGCGCGCAGGAATTGAAGCTCCGGGAATGATGTCACCGCGCAGAGCGGGGGAGAAACAGCCGTGATTCCATTTCGCCATCTATGTGCAACGACGGCGCTTGCAGCCGTACTGCTCTGCGGCTGCGCTTCGCCGCACGGCCAACCACTCAAGGATTCGGAAACCCTGGCACCCAATCAAATTCTGAATTTTGACGTTCTATACGCGCAAAACTGCGCGGGTTGCCATGGCAGGGAAGGGCGGGGGGGTGCGGCGATCGCGCTTGCCAATCCCGTTTATCTGGCTATCGCTGACGACAACGCGATTCGCAAAGTCATCTCTAACGGCGTACGCGGAACAGCCATGGCAGCCTTTGCCGAAAGCTCTGGAGGAATGTTGACGGACAAGCAGATCGAAGTCATCACCGCACAAATCCGGTCGCGCTGGAGCAAACCAGGAATTCTCGCCGGAGCCAACCCGCCTTCGTACGCTCCGAAATCCGCGGGCGACCCTTCACAGGGCGAAGCAGCTTACAAGACTTACTGCGAATCCTGCCACGGCCCGGGTGGCCGCGGAGGACCTAAGGGCAGTTCCATCACGGATGATTCCTTCCTCGCGTTGCTCAACGATCAGGAACTGCGCACGATTGTCATCGCTGGCCGTCCCGAATTGGGCGCGCC
>DATIYR010000372.1:0-6257 GCA_035517535.1 Terriglobales bacterium | reverse complement strand
AACGCCTCTTCGGCGTCTTCGAGCGAGCGCTGGGCTCGCGCCACATCGATTTCGTCCGCCCGCTCTACGGTTTCGGCGAGCACGGTAACTTTATCAGGAAGAACCTCGGCAAATCCCCAGGCGCAAGCAAAGCGGTGCACTTGCGACCCAGAGCGATAGCTGATTTCGCCGGCTCCCAATTCGGTAATGAGAGGAGCGTGGCCGGGCAGGATGCCAATGTAGCCGTTGAGGCCGGGAATCTGCACCTCTTCGGCGGTATCGCGGACCACCAGCTTCTCCGGGGTCACGATTTCGATTTGGAAAAAGTCAGCCATAAATTCTGTTCACCACGGGGGCACCGAGACACAGAGATTCTCTAAACCTCGGAAACCAGCAAATAACCTCGGCTTTCCGTGTCTCCGTGGCTCCGGGCCTCTGTGGTAAAACTTTTTATGCCGCCACTTTCAGCTTTTCCGCCGCCGCCGTTACTTCGTCGATCGTGCCTTTCATATAGAAGGCCTGCTCCGGAATATCGTCGTGCTTGCCATCCACGATTTCCTTGAAGCCCTTCACCGTGTCTGCGATCTTCACGTAGCGGCCAGGTGCTCCCGTGAACTGCTCGGCCACGTGGAACGGCTGCGACAGAAAGCGCTGAATCCTGCGTGCCCGGGCGACGGTGAGTTTTTGATCTTCACTCAATTCATCGATGCCGAGAATGGCAATGATGTCCTGCAGGTCTTTGTAAGTCTGCAGCGTTTTCTTCACCGATTGCGCAACGTCGTAGTGGTCCTGTCCGACAATGCGCGGATCCAGAATGCGCGAGGTCGAGGCCAAAGGATCGACCGCCGGATAAATTCCGATCTCCGTCAGCGCACGGGAAAGCACGGTGGTGGCATCGAGGTGGGCGAAGGTCGTGGCTGGCGCGGGATCGGTAAGGTCATCGGCGGGCACGTAAATCGCCTGCACAGATGTTACCGAACCTTTCTTCGTAGACGTGATGCGCTCCTGCAGCTCACCCATTTCCGTCGCCAGATTCGGCTGGTAGCCGACGGCACTCGGCATGCGGCCGAGCAAGGCGGAAACTTCCGATCCTGCCTGAGTAAAACGAAAGATGTTATCGATGAACAGCAGCGTGTCTGCGCCTTCTTTGTCACGGAAATATTCAGCAACAGTGAGGCCGGTGAGAGCAACGCGCAAACGAGCGCCGGGCGGCTCGGTCATCTGACCGTACACTAGGGCGGCTTTTGAATTAGCCGAATCACCGGGCGTGATGACCTTCGATTCGGTCATCTCCAGCCACAGGTCATTGCCCTCGCGCGTACGCTCGCCTACCCCAGCGAACACCGAGAAGCCCCCGTGCTGCTTGGCGACGTTATTGATGAGTTCCTGAATGATGACGGTCTTTCCCACTCCGGCGCCGCCGAACAGCCCGATCTTGCCACCTTTCAAGAATGGCTGGATCAGATCGATCACCTTGATCCCGGTTTCAAACATCTCTGCGGTCGTCGCCTGCTCGTCGAATGCGGGCGCGGCACGATGAATGGGATCGCGCTCCTTCGCCTGGATTGGACCGAGATTATCGACCGGCTCGCCGATCACGTTCATCACGCGGCCGAGCGTGCCATGGCCAACCGGAACGGAAATCGGGCCGCCGAGATCGATCGCCTTCATGCCGCGCACCATGCCGTCGGTTGGCTCCATGGCGATGGCGCGAACCCGGCCTTCCCCAATGTGCTGCTGCACTTCAAGAATGACATTGATAGGGATGGGCACGTCGAAGCCGTCGCTGACGACTCGAAGTGCCTGATAAATGGGCGGCATGGCCGCCTCGGTGAATTGCACGTCCACTGCGGGACCGGTGATTTGAATTACGTGTCCGAAGTTTTCTGCCATAGATTCAGCTTTCAGCTGCTAGCTTCTAGCTGCTAGCAAAACCCGCTTGCTAGAAGCTAGTGGCTAGGAGCTAGCGGCTACAATGCTGCCGCTCCGCTCACAATCTCAATAATCTCTCGCGTGATCTTCGCCTGGCGCACGCGGTTCATCGATAGCGTCAGGGAATCGATCATGTCGCCGGCATTATTCGTTGCCGATTCCATCGCGGTCATGCGCGCGGCGTGCTCGGCCGCAACCGATTCGAGCAGCGCGTGAAAAACCTGAATGCCGACGTACTTCGGCAACAGCGAGCGAAAGAGTTGCTGCGGCGGCTGCTCATAAATGTAATCAACCTGCGCCGTGGCGAATTGCGCGGCGCGGGCATCAGCCTCGTGCGTGTCAGCGGGGCGAAGCGCGACCCCGGTTCCGCGGGCGGCTTCGACGGCACGCTTCTTTTCCTCCAATTGCATCTCTTCCGCTTGCGCAATTTCCGGAGCGCCGATGCGCTCGATGGGCAAAAGCTGCTCCACAACCAGGCGCTGCGCAATCACCGATTTAAATTCGTTGAAGACGAGATACACGGAATCGATTTCGGCGTGCGTGTAGCGCTCGATGATCTGCTCGGAAATTTCCGAAGCCAGTGCATAATCAAGTTTGTTGAGAACGCCCACACGATCGCCGATCAGAGTGGTCTGCGCGGGCGCGTTCGAATCAGTCTTCCTGGCTTCGGCAGTTTTGTACCGCCGGCGCATGAAATCACGCCCCTTGCGGCCGATCGACAAAATCTCAATGTTCTTGTCCGATTTCGATTGCAGAAACCGCGTTGCCGCTTTCAGGATGTTTGAGTTGAAGGCCCCAGCCAGTCCTTTGTCGCCCGTGACCACGATCAGCAGAATGTTCCGCTCCGGCCGGCGAAGCAGCAAAGGATGCAGGCACTCGCCAGTGGCTGGATCGTAAATATCGGCGCGCGAGACCAGGGACTTCAAGACATTGGTCAGCATCTGCGCGTACGGGCGGGCGGCCAGCGCACGGTCCTGCGCCCGCCGCAAGCGTGCGGCGGACACCATCTTCATCGCGCGCGTGATCTGGCGCGTGTTGGTCACGCTGCGAATGCGTCGCCGGATATCGAGAAGATTGGCCATAAAACAAGCCTTAAGCCTTCAGCTCTCAGCCTTCAGCTACAACAAGAACCGAGGATGCCCCATCCTTGTCTCGCCCGATTTTGGCGAGACAGGATGGGAAATTTGATTTACTTCCCCGCCCCCACTGCCTCGTGCTCTTGCACAAAAGCTTCCTTGCACTCCTTGATCAACTTCGTCATTTCTGCCTTGATGCTGTCATCGAGAACTTTCTTCTCCATGATGGTGCGTAGCACGCCGGGATTCGTCGCGTCCACGTAGCGGTACAACTCTTCTTCAAAAGGACGAACCTGCTCAACCGGCATATCGTCGAATATGCCACTGGTGCCGGCGAAGATGATCAAAATTTGTTTCGAAAACGGCAATGGCGAGTATTGTTTCTGCTTCAAGACTTCGACTAGCCGTTGCCCGCGGTTCAGCTGGGCCTGTGTGGCTTTATCGAGATCGCTGCCGAACTGGGCGAAGGCCGCAAGCTCGCGGTACTGTGCGAGTTCAAGTTTCAGACTGCCCGCAACCTGCCGCATGGCCTTAATCTGCGCCGATCCGCCGACACGGCTGACCGACAAGCCCACGTTCACCGCCGGCCGCACGCCCTGGTTGAACAAATCGGTCTCAAGATAAATCTGGCCATCGGTGATCGAAATGACATTGGTCGGGATATACGCCGAAACGTCGCCCGCCTGCGTCTCGATGATCGGCAGCGCGGTTAACGATCCCGCACCTTTGGCATTGCTGAGCTTCGCTGCGCGCTCGAGCAGCCGAGAGTGAAGATAGAAAACATCTCCGGGATAAGCTTCGCGGCCTGGCGGACGACGGAGCAGCAGCGAGATCTCGCGATATGAAGCCGCGTGCTTTGAAAGATCGTCGTAGATGACGAGCGCATGGCGCTTGCTGTCGCGGAAGTACTCGCCCATGGCGCAGGCAGCGTACGGGGCGATGTACTGCATCGGAGCAGGCTCCGATGCCGACGCCGCAACCACGATGGTGTAATCCATCGCGCCATAGTCGCTCAGAATTTTTACAACCTGCGCAATCGAAGACCGCTTCTGCCCGATAGCGCAGTAGATGCAAATGAGATCTCCGCCCTTATTGTTGATGATCGTGTCGATGGCAATTGCAGTTTTACCGGTCTGGCGGTCTCCGATGATTAACTCGCGCTGGCCGCGGCCGATTGGGATCATGCTATCGATAGCTTTGAGACCGGTCGCCATCGGCTCGCGCACCGGCTGGCGATCGATCACGCCCGGAGCCAGACGTTCGAGTGGAATGGATTCGGAACTTGAGATTGGGCCTTTGTCATCAATCGGCTGGCCGAGCGAATTCACCACGCGTCCGATGAGCGCTTCACCAACCGGCACGCTCATAATTTTGTCGGTGCGCTTGACCTCGTCACCCTCTTTAATCTCGGTGTAATCGCCGAGCAGCACCACACCGACCTGGTCTTCTTCGAGGTTCATGGCGATGCCGGAAACATCGTGCGGGAAAGAAACCAACTCGCCCGCCATGACTTTTTCGAGGCCGTGCACGCGGGCGATGCCATCGCCCAGCGTGATAACAGTGCCGACTTCATCGACAGCAACTTTCGATTCGTAGTTTTCGATCTGCTGCCGAATTAATTGTGTAATTTCGTCTGCTTTGATTTGGGCCATAAATAGCTCTCAGTCTTCAGCCATTAGCTCTCAGGTAAACCCGTTTGCCCTGACGACTGATGGCTGACAGCTGACGGCTAACTTACCAACTGCCGCCTGATCCTCTCCAGCTGCCCTTTCACCGAACCATCAAACACCGTACTGCCAACGCGGGCAATCACGCCGCCGAGAATTTTGCGATCTTCTGCATATCGCGCCTTGATCTTTTTCCCCGTCACTTGCGCGAGATCGCGCTCGAGCCCGGTCCGTTCCTTCGGATTCAGTTCGCGCGCGGTCGTGATCTCGGCATCCGCAAATCCCAGCGCCTGGTTGAGGTCTTGCGCAAACTGATCGACGATGTCGCCGAGGAACTTCATCCGGCCCTTGTCCATGATGACGGCGATGAAATTTCGCACTGAGCGCGAAATCCCGGCACGCTTCACGATGGCATCCAGCAAAGCGCGCTTTTGCTCGGCGGGGATTGATGGCGTCTCCCAGACCTCGCGCAGGGTTTTGTTGTCGCGGACGAGTGCAGAAATCTGCTTCACTTCCGCCAAACTCCGCGCCGGGTCGAGCTTGTCGCCGATGACCACATCGGTAAACGCGCGGGCGTAGGTGCTGGTAACGCTCGCCATTAAGCCTTTTTCCTCGCCGATCCGTTTGAAATCTGCTGCGCAAAGCGGCGCACCAGCGCTTCATCCGTTGGGGTGTCAACGCGGATCTGTTTGGCCGCCAGCGAAACCGCGAGATCGGCAGCATGTTCGGTCAGTTCGCGGCGAGCTGCTTTGGTTGCTGCTTCAATCTCCTGCCGGGCCGATTCGGCGATGTGTTTAGCATCTTCAGCTGAAGCAGCCCTGATTCTTTCTTCTTCAGCGGCAGCTTCTTTTTCTGACGTGGCCCGCATTTGATTTATGTCGTCATCCAGATGGCCGAGCCGCGACTCGATATCAGCCAGCCGGCGATTGGCATCGGCGCTCGCTTTACGCGCCTCCTCCAGCGCTTTCTGAATCGAGGCATTACGATTACGGAACATGGCCGGCAAGCTTTTTTTCGAAGCCCAGGCGATCAGGCCGACTACAATTCCGAAATTCACCAGCACCGCCAGCCAGTACGCGCCGTCAAGACTCAGTCCCGTGATTCTCGAGAGGAACTGCACGGAAGCTGAGCGTTTGAATTGGGCTGTTTCGTCCTCGCCGGCATTCTTCGGCTCCGGCCCGGAACCCGTGGTCGTATTCTGCACCGAGGGATTACCCTGGGATTCTGGCGCACCTTGACTGAATGTGAGCGGCGAAATCACGCATATCACGGCCATGAGCAGCACCAGAGTTCGCATTTTTGCCATCGGAGACTTCATCGCCCACCTGCCGAAGCCGGCGTGAGTGCTGGCTCGAGAACCGTGCGAATGATTTCGTTAGCCAGCCGTCCAGCCTCGCCTTCGAGCGAAGCCATGGCTGCCGTTTTCTCCTGGTCAATGACCCCGCGGGCCCGCTCGATTTGTGTCTGGGCGCTTTTTCTGGCTTCAGCCACAGCTTGGGTGCGCGCTTCAGCTGCCTTGGCGCGGCGAGCTTCCTGCGCCTTGAACAACGCCAGCCGCGCGTCCCTTAGGCGCTGTTCGTATTCTGCGGTGCGAGCCTCGGCC
>DATIYR010000371.1:0-6138 GCA_035517535.1 Terriglobales bacterium | reverse complement strand
GCTCGGCTTCGTAGCCCAGCTGCTTACGGGATTCAGCTATGCCATGGCTCGGTGGAATCGGTTCTGGCTAGTCGCCGCCGTCGGCTTTCTCGCGCTCAACTGGTTTGGCGACAGCATGGACGGCACACTCGCCCGAGTCCGCCATCAGCAGCGCCCCCGATACGGCTTCTACGTCGATCACATGCTCGATAGCATCGGCGCGGTGGCGCTTATGGCGGGCCTGGGCTTCTCAGGATTCATGAGTGTATGGATCGCAATCGGCCTGCTGATCGGGTTCCTGCTGCTTTCGATCCAATCGTACCTTGCGACCTATGTGCTTGGCGAATTTCGCATGTCGTTCTGGAGTTTTGGGCCGACGGAGCTGCGGCTGTTGCTAATTGTCGGCAATCTGTCAGTGTTTCGCTGGCTGAGAGTTTTAGGCGGCTATCGTTTGTTCGATATCGGGGGCGCGATCGGGATTGCGGGGATGTGCGCCATGCTTCTCTGGTTCACCGCGCGAAATATCGCCCGCCTCTACAAAGAGGAGCGCGTGTTATGAGCGCCCCGCAAACGAGGTCAGCTCTAGTTCGCTGGCTGAAGTTCAATGCAGTGGGCGCGATGGGAATAGTCGTGCAGCTGGGAATACTGTTTCTGCTTACGTCTGTGGTGGGCCTGAATTATTTGTTGGCGACAGCTCTCGCGGTCGAAGCTGCAGTGATTCATAACTTCATCTGGCACGAAGCCTTCACCTGGGCTGATCGTAAAGCAAAAAGCCGTGTTCAGCGGTTGCTTAAGTTCAACCTGACAACCGGAGCCTTCTCAATCGTGGGAAATCTCGGGTTCACGCAAATCCTCGCAAGCGCGGGAATGAACTACCTCATTGCGAACATCATTTCAATCGCCGCATGCTCGCTAATAAATTTCGCGCTCAATGATCGCCTGGTATTTCGACCTGAGTAGTGCGCCCATTCCCAATGGTCGCGGCCAGCGTCGGTCCGACTCGTGGTAAAGTTTCCGGAACTTGGTTGTAAGTTGCCTCGTAACACTGCGTGACGGAGGTGGTCCCTTGATTCGCCTGAGCGCGCTCCGCAAACAGTTCGGCAGCCTCATTGCCGTTAACGACCTCAATTTGACAATTCCCAAAGGCGAAATTTACGGCCTGATTGGCCCGAACGGCGCGGGCAAGACCACCACGATTCGGATGATGGCCGGTCTGCTGGCACCAACAAAAGGCGAGATTGAAATTGCTGGAGTTGACGTCCGCGCCGAGCCCGAGCGCGCCCAACGACACATTGGCTACCTCTCCGATTTTTTCGCCGTGTATGACGACCTGAAAGTCTGGGAGTATCTGGACTATTTCGCGCATGCCTACAAAATGCCTGAGGCAGAAATTCCCGCGCGAATAAAAGAAGTAATTGCAGAAGTCACATTAGAGGTAAAGACCGATTCAATCATCGCAGGCCTCTCGCGGGGAATGAAGCAACGGCTGGGCATCGCTCGGGCCATCATTCACAAACCAGAGGTGTTGCTTCTCGACGAGCCGGCCTCGGGTCTCGACCCCAAGGCACGCTTCGAACTGCGAGTCCTGCTCCAGAAAATGCGTGACCAGGGGACCACAATTCTGATCTCCTCGCATATCCTCACTGAACTCGAAGGCTTTTGCACGTCGATCGGAATCATGGAAAAGGGCCAGCTACTTCGAAGTGGGCGGATTGAAGATGTAACTGCGGCGGAGTCGCCGGCCCGCACGATAGAGCTGCGCTGGGTGAGTGCATCGCCCGATCAAGTCAGTTCCATACTTTCTCAATTCGCAGAAATTTCTTTAATAGACCTTGCGGCAAACGAAGGAAGCTTTAGCTTCGCGGGTTCTGACGAGCGACTCTCGGAAGTTCTCGCGGCGATGGTAAGTGCTCAGGTGAGGTTGATCTCGTTCAACGAACGCAAGACAACGGTGGAAGATCTGTACATGAAGGTTTCTCACCATGAGGTGATGTGATGCTATGGCAATTCTGGCGTAATCCTGAGTTCATGCGGCATTGCAGGTCGGAGTTGCGGAAGGGGCGGATAACTGCGCTCGTCATCATTGTGCTCATCGTGTGCACCTTGACGGTTCTTGTTTCGTGGGTGCCGCAAAAAGCCAGGCTTGAAGCAATGCGTAGAACGCCCTTTGGATATTTATATAGTCCCTCAGGATCAGGCGATCAAATTGGGGCCGCGATTGCCGCCGAAAAAATCGCCCAACAAGAGCGAATTCGTCAGTTCGAAACCGAGCTGCCGATTAACACAGCACATAGTTCGGCGCGTGCGCTCCTGTTCATGCAGTTTGGCGTGCTAACGTTCTGGTCGCTCCTTTCTTGTGCGCAGGGAATATCGCGCGAGCGGGAACGCGGGACTTGGGACTTTCAGCGCACAACCCGCCTCACCTCGTCAGAGCTTCTGGTGGGCAAACTTCTCGGCGAGCCGATCGTTGCTTATTTCATCGTTCTATGTTCCATGCCGATATCGATCGCCCTTGCTCTCGAAGGCCGCGTCAGGTTGTCTGGCATTATCTCCGCATATTTTCTGATGTTCATGGCCGCTCTCTTCATCGGCCTTGCGGGCCTGTGGCTCTCAAGCTTGTTTGAGAGCCGAAGCCGCGGCATCGGCCTGATTGGCGCATTTGCCATGTATGCCGGCTTTCTTGGCGTCACTGGGCTAGCCGATTCCCCGTTCAGGGGCTTGGCGGCCTTAAGCCCGCTTACCTTGCTCTTCCGGATGACTGGACAAGACCAATATTCGTTAATGCCGAACCCAACGCTGTTTGGCGGCGATGTGCCCTGGCTTTTAATGTCTGTCCTTCTGTACGTGACCTTTGGCGCATGGTTCGTCCTGATGCTGATGCGCACGCTGAAGAAAGGCTTACAGGATGTAAAACTTCTTTCGGACTGGCAGGCCGTGGGTTGCTGCGCGTTCCTGAACTTTGTGCTCTACGCGACGTTCAACCCGGCACACGACATCGATTTTCAGAGCGCCACCGATTTCGTGATGTTCATGGCCGCCGTCAACCTGATCATCTTCTTCTTGCTCGGCCTCACGATGCTCAGCACACCGGAACGCCTGCAGACCGAAGCACGTCCGTCAGTCCGGTCGTTATTATTGGCAGACGGTCTGCCCTGGCCTGGGCTGCTGTTATCGGGTGTGGTCAGCTACCTGCTGCTGATTTGGGGTTTGTATGCATGGAAAGCACCGTTCGGGTTTGACTGGCATACGGTCGCGGTCAGCGGCGGCAGATTTCTCATTGTGCTGGTCTTCGCTGTCAGCGACGTTCTGTTCATCCAATGGTGCAAACTGACGCGATTGCGCGCACCTTTGCTTAAGGGCATTCTGTTGTTGTGCTTGTATTACGCTGCGGCAGGGATCGTCTATGCAGTTCTGAATGTAGGCTCAGAAAGCGCGGCGATCGACACGGCTAACGTACTGACTCCGGTCGCAGCCTTCGAGCCCGATTATCATTTGCTGCTTATGAGCACACTCTTCGGAGTCGTGCTGCAACTAATCACGATTGCATTTCTGATCTCAGCGATCCGCGCACGAGTGCAACAACCGAAACTGGCCATTGCAGCGGCTGCTTAGTCCATGTGATTGGCTTGGCGCTCGACCGACCAGATTTCAGCCTGCGTTTTCTCCAAGGGGTAAACATGAACCATCCAGCCGAAGACTTGCGGTAGGAATCTGCCGCCGGCAGCGTCACAGGCGTCCTTGGTGGCAATTGAACCCGCTGCGCCGAACTTCGGGTTCGGCTGCATGCCCTCTCCCCGTTGCGACCATGGGGCAACACAGAAATTCACGTGCGCGTGCCATTGGGCGATGCTCAAGGGAATGCGCGCATTCAGTTCGTCTTCGGATGCGTCTTTCCTCGCGGTGTACATGACTCCGACAATCTTGTATCCGTCACCGTCTTTCTCGTAAAGCAGGGAAGGAGGTTTCGAAGGGTCGAAGCTGTCACGGGCTTGCATGGAAAACCAGAAGTTCGAGAAGTGATACACCTTCTGCGGCACGTTGGGCAGAAAGATTTTGTATCCATCCGCCAGCGCAACCCGGTAGTCTTTGTATTTCTCGACCACGGTGCGGGCAGCCTTCACCACTTCATCGGCTTTCTCCTGATCGCCCGGCTGCATTGCGCGCAGGTCGGTCATCTTCATGTGAGGGCCCATGTCCATGTGGTGACCCTCCATCGAGTGCATCGCCTCGGCGTTGCTGTCGCCTGCCATGCCGGGCATATCGTGCATGGATTGATCAGTGCCTGCTGAGTGCGACATGTCCATGCCTGACATATCGCCGGATTGGTTTTGGGCGAAAGCCGCAGAAAAAACAAACAACAAGGAAATCAGCAAAGCCGCACGCATAGGAATCCTCCGTTCAAGCGGGCGAACGCTTGAATCATAGTGAATTGCCGCGTAAAGAAACGCCAAGATTACTGCAGTAATGTCAGGAAACCGATTGCGCTGCCCGGGGCGAGGGGATGGCGAAATCGTGCAGGATTTTCGCGGCGGCCTCGGTCCCCGACCGTACGCAATCGGGAATGCCAATTCCGCCGTATGCGTTTCCGGCGAGCGCCAGTCCGCGGATAGTTGAAGTGAGCTGATGGATTCGCTCGACTCTCGCGTTGTGCCCAAGCCTGTATTGCGCCATGGCTTTGTGCCATCTATTAATTCGCACGAACAGCGGCTTGGCGGTGATTCCCAGAATTTCGTTGAGCTCGCGGTAAACAATGCGTTCGATCTGCTGATCGGACGCCTGCATTATTTGTTCGTCGCGGGATCCGCCGAGAAAGCAGCGAAGCAATGCCCGGTTCGCAGGCGCGCGCGCGGCAAATTTCTGATGGACAAACGTACAGGCGAGTATGTGCTGGCGTTCGGCTCGTGGCACAAGAAAGCCAAATCCCTTCGGAAGAGAATTGCGAACCTTCTCGTCATAGGCGAGGGCCACTGTCACCGACGAGCTGTACTTGATCTGGTCAAGCTCCGAAGCGAGCTGCGGAAGATCACTTCGCGCGAGTTGGACCGTTGTATAAGCAGGCACTGCGAGTATCACAGCATCGAATTCCTCGGTGCGACCACCGCTGAGAACGAGCCATTTGCCCGATTCCGGCTTCAGAACTTCGACACTAGTGTTCAACCGGCGCGCGGATTCCGGTATTCGCGCGACGATCGCGTCGGTCATCGTTTGCATTCCGTTCTTCAATGACGTGAAAAGCGGGCGTGGGGCAGTGCTCTGAAGCTTTCTCGCCGCAACCATCGCACGTCCGAGACTGCCCTGCCGTGCTCCGATTTCGGAAAAACGTGGCAAAACTGCAGTCACGCTCAGTTCATCGGCGCTGCCGCCGTAAACACCTGCGAGCAGCGGATCGGCAACCCGCTCCACCATCTCACGGCCGTAGTGGCGCTCGACAAATTTCGCGACCGTGCACTCCGAAGGATCTGATGAAGGCCGATAAAACCATTCCCGAATCATGCGCAACTTCGTTTGCCAGGAGAACAGCCGGGAAAAAAAAGTCGCGGGCAGATTGGTGGGCACCATGAACATCAGGCCATCGGGAAGCGGGACCAGCGCGCCGTTCAGAAGGATGTAAGTTCTGCGCTCGGCATCGTTGGAAGGAATGAGTTGATCGGCCAATCCGAGTTCGCGGCAGAGTTCAGCCGCCCAGGGCTTTTCGGTCAGGAAAGAATCCGGTCCGGCTTCGATAACGAAGTCGTCGAACCTCTCGGTTTGAATCACGCCTCCGAAACGCGGGCCCGATTCAAAGACGACGTAGTCGATCTCAGCCCCGGATTTTTTTTGCTTTTCGAGAGAGTAAGCAGCAGAAAGTCCGGAGACGCCGCCGCCGATGATGGCAATCCGCTTCATGTTCTATCGGAGGTTCCGATCGCAACTGCCGTTCGCGAACGTACAATCGCCTCCAGTGCTGCCGTGAGCAGCGGCGAATCGTTCAACGACTCCGCCCGCCACAAGCACACGCCTTCCTTTTCGGCAAACTGCCTGAACAGAATGTCAATGTCATACAGCACTTCCACGTGGTCGCAGAGGAAACCAATCGGCTGAATGAAAACTCCTGCCTGCCCTTGCCGCTTCAATTCCAGAATCGTTTCTTCCACCGTCGGCCCAAGCCATGGACCGCCC
>DATIYR010000370.1:0-3552 GCA_035517535.1 Terriglobales bacterium | reverse complement strand
TTGACCGCGCCGGTTGCGACCTTGGCGGCTTCGGTGGCGTTCTTGGCGATTTCTTTGATCGTGCTGCCCATCTCTTCCGCACCGGTGGCGACGGTCTGCAGATTTTGACTGACCTGCTGCGCCGAGTTGGCAACGACTTTGGCTTGTGCAGACGTTTCTTCAGAATTGGCGGTAATCTGCTGGCTGGTGCTCGAAAGCTCTTCGCTGGCGCTGGCGACCTGTATGGAGTTCTCCGTGATGGCTTGGATCATAGCCTTCAGGCTTGAACTCATCTTGTTGATCGCAATGGTCAGGTCACCGAGTTCGTCGCGGCTGCGCACGTCCAGGTCGTCCCGAGTTAAATCACCCGCGGCGATGGCCTCCGCTTGCACGAGCGCTGACCGGGTGGCGCTTGAGATGCTCCGACTTAACAAAATCCCGACGAGTGCACCGACGCCAATCGCGATCAATGTAGTGAGCAGCATTGTCACGATCATGGACCGGGCATCATCATCCATTCGTCCAGTCTCCTGCTGCAGCAGCTTGTCATTCGCCGTCGCTATTGCTTCGATCGCTGCTTTGATCGCCTCATTGGCGGGGGTTGCGTTGTCAGCGAACTCGTTCCCGGCTTTGACGGCGGCATCGCGATCGCCGCTCGTAGCGTGCCGCATCGCCGTTTCCTGGGCCTGCCGCAGGGGAGCGAGTTGCTTCTTAATGTCAGTAAGGTGATCACGGCTTTCCTGCAGGGTCCAACGCGGTGCTAGTTCGTCCAGCTTTGCGATGTCGCGCCCGATGTCGTCCCATGCCGAATCGTAGAGGGATTTGGCGCCGTCCCATCTCTCCTTCTGATCTCCGGCCAGGCAGGCCTGCCTTCCTTTGCTCTGGCCCTGATTCAAGTCTCTTTGCAGGTCTTTAAAAGCAGTAATTGTCGGCACACGCAGGGTCATTACTTTCTGTTGACCTTCTCTGATCGTGTTCGCCTTCACGTAGCCCAGCACCGCGCTCAGCACCATGAGCGTGAGAATGCTGCCGAAACCAAGAGTGAGTTTCTTTGCCAGTGTTAATTTCATCGTTTCTCCATGCGAGATGAATCTGCGCCAGACCTACGCGGGTACTCGGCTGGAAGTTGCACATAGGTTCCATCGGCGAGAGGGCTCGGTTCTTGAATGCAAAACGCGGAACTGTGAAGAAGACCGTCCTCCAAGGCGTGCCCCGAAAGGAGACGACCTGCCAATTGGCCAACGGGTGCCTAGGTTGCTCGTGGACAGGATTACCGCTATCGATTTCTCGGTGCGCTAAAACGAAATCACTCAAAAGGTGAAAACCGGGCCAAACTCTGTGCGCTGGTCCTGCCAGGTGCGCGACGGATTTCCTGCGATCACGTAGGCCGGCCCCAATTCGGGGATGATGTGCGCGGCATACCGCGACTGCTCGACTGCAAAAAATACCCACGGATTCATCTTGTAATACAACGTAGCCGCGCCCATCGTGCTTAAGTAAATGGGAACGCCCAGCGCGGTGTTGTTGAGTTGCGCGAGCGCGTCTCGGTGCTCAACTTGGTCCTTGCCTGCGTCGAGATAGAGCTGCCAACCGGCATTGTGCCCTTTCGGATTTGCCTTGAACCAGCGCGACAAGGGAAAGCCAACGTTGGCGAATCCGCCGAATGTGCGCACGGGCCTTTCGGGCGCAATCTGGGTCATTCCTCCCGCCGCGGCGCATTCATTCCCGATTGTCGCGTTCACCGTGCACCCCAGTATCGAATAGCCAGAGACCACCCCGGCGATGGCATCCACTGTCTGGAAGGACTGCGCATTGAAGAGCCCTGCTGTGCTGGTGTAGTAGGAAGTGAGCTGTCCGCCGAAGAAGAAGCGCAAGTCGCCGCCCGTATAGGCACTGACGACCAGCGTCATCCAGCGCGTCGGCAACTGCACCGCGAGCTGATTCCCAAACATGCTGCTGCTGGATTCGAAGCCATTTGCGAATTGTGTTCCCGCCAACTGGGACGCCTGAGTGGTTGTGAAGTCCGAACTGGTCGTGATCGACGCGCGCCGCACGTCGAAGCCGCTCCAGATCAGCTGCGCCGGAGCAACCCCCGACGCTCGATCGAGTTGCCATTCGAGAACAGTTCTTGCTTCAAGTTCCGGGCGGCCGGAGTCGGCGCCCTGCCGTTCGCCTTCCCCAAGTTGCGGACCTAATCCCACGCCGAGCTTCAGAATTTGGCCGGTGCTCGGCATCATCAATGCAATTTCAGGTGAGAATCTAAATTTGCGCGTGCCTCCGAGCTTCTGCACCAGACCAAAGCGGAACTGCGGCGCTCGTTCCCAAACATCACCGTAGTATGCGCCGAGGAAAGTTGTTTCGAGGAGGTTGGGAAGCGCGCTCGACCCGAAAATCGTCCAGTCCTGACCACCTTCAAAAAAAATGTCCGAAGTATCGCTTGCTGAATAATCCAGCCGGACAAAGGCCAGACGAAGGCGAGGACTGGGATTGCGAATCGACGAAATGTCAGCATTATCGACCTCGCTGAAATTGCCTTCGAAGTCGCCTTCCACCCGGCCAGTGAGAGTCAATTTCCTGGCAACATCCGGCCATTCAAAATTAGTCCCGAATCGCGACGCACGCGCTTTGATGTGGAACTCAGGATCGGCGGTCGGACCGGTATTCAAAACCGAAGTTGAATTCAGGAACAGGCCAGGGAAGGGGAAATCGTCTCCATTGGGGGCACTCGAATCATGCGCGGCCGTTGCCTTAATGAAGCCGTACGGCGTGACCTTCACCGCGCCAAGTTTGAATGCGGGAACCAGACCGTCCTTCGCCGGCGGTTCGATAGGGAGAACGCGTATGGGGAGCACCGCTGGCACCACGTTCGGCGCCGGTCGCTTCGGCTCCGTTGCCGGCTCAGACGGGTTTTGTGCCGAGCGGGACGAGAGCGCAGCAGGTGTAACCTTTGCGTCGGAGTATGCGGGCGCCGAATTGCCTCCGGAACCGGCTTCTTCGCGACGATTTGCAGAACCCGGTGCAGCGCCGGTCTTGGCTGCGACTTCCCCAGATGGCTGGCAGGCGCTGGTCGAACTCCACGCCAAGATTCCAGTGCCTGCAATAAGGACAATGGTGCACAACACTTTCCGGGAATCCAGTATTTGCTCGCCAGGAGGAAACAACGCGCGCACGAGTCCGTCGAGTTTGTGCATTGGTTTTCTCCCCTTCGAGGCAGAGTCCCAGCTACGAACTCTGCGCGCCGGTCACCGCCAATTCCCCGATCTCGCATGCTTTTGCCGTATCCAGCACGTGCAGGAGCCGGTCATTCAACTTGTGCACGCCGATGATGATGCTGCGCACCGCGCCCCGCAGCGTCTCCGGTGGCGGCTCGAATGTGGAGTCTTCGACTTCGACTACGTCGCCGATTTCATCCACCTGCAGGCTGACTGCGCCGTCTTCGGAGCGGACCACTACGTTCATGACGGTAGCGTTCGCGGCGCGGGGTTGCAGTTCGAGCCGTTTCCGCAGATCAACGGCGGTTACGATTTGCCCGCGCAGATTGATCAGTCCACTGACCACCGCCGGCGCCAGCGG
>DATIYR010000369.1:0-12731 GCA_035517535.1 Terriglobales bacterium | reverse complement strand
TCGGCATTAGTGTTCGTCCCGGTTGCTGTGGCCGTAGGGAAATTCCGGCGTTCCCGCTTTGGCGATATTTTCTTCGGCGAAAATTCGTACGCGATCGAGGGCAGATTGCAGCTGTTGCAGGTATTCTTCATCGCCGCCGTCGCGCGGAACGGGAATTTCGCGGCTAATGCGCATGAACGCGCGGCTGAACGGTTTCGGAATCATGGCTCCATCCCAGGTCTTCAGCACCCAGGCGCGGTCGATCGCGATGTGAAAGACGACCATGGGCACGCCGGTGCTGCGGGCAAGAACGACTGGTCCCGGCTTTGCGACGTAGCGCGGGCCTTTCGGGCCGTCGATGGTGAACGCCACCGTCCAGCCTTGCTCGATCTCGCGCTTCATTCCGAGCAGGGCACGGACAGCGCCTTTCGAGCTCGAACCGCGCACTTTCGCGAAACCAAACTTCTGCATGATGCGGCCGGTGTATTCGCCGTCAAAACTGTCGCTGCTCATCACGCGCACCTGCAAATCCCGGCACCACCACATGGCGGAGATCATGCAGTTGTGCCAAAAGGAGTAAACGCGCGGGCGTTCGGCGAGACTCTTGGGAGATTCACCTTCCCAGGAAACGGCAAAGCGAACGGTTGGGAGGAGAATCCGGATGGCGAAGTACCCCGCCCACTCGATCAACCAGAGCAGGATGCGCTGCTTGAGCGTGAATGTACGCCAGGGTTTATCGACCTTGGGAGTGGCGGGAGTGGCGACGGCGCTCACGAGTTAATTCTAACTTCTTGTTCCTGTCATTCCGAGCGAAGGACTGCGCAGTCGAGGAACCTGCTTTTGCGTCGTCAGTCCGAAGTTTGCAGTGAGTGGTACTTCCCTCTCGAATAGTAGTAGAGCACTGAAGACTTTTCGAGCCACTCCACGTTCACCCCGTCGAGTTTCAGGGCGACCGATTTGGTTTCGTCGAAACCCGTCTGTTTGCCAGGCAGGACTTTTGATATGACCACGCCGGAGTTGGGAGTGCTCGGCCCATGGTCCAAAATGCTGACGTGATATTCGGCGGAGCCCTCACCTTGGGCAAATACAACAATCTTGTATCGATTCTCAACTCCCGTTTTCGGAACCAAAAAGATCGCGTATGAGCGCTGGTCAGGTTCTTCAAAATGGCCGATTGCAATTCCTGGGCAAGAGTGCGGATATTCCTGGAAATACGTTCGCTGGTCGTCTTCGTCCAGATCAGTGGTCGTTTTTGGACGCCAATCGCGGTACTTGTCATGCAAAAGTTGACGGACCTTCGCAGGCAACGCGACGGTTGCGCACGGATCAGGCGTCTTCGCTGGGGCAAGAGTCGCGAGAGCGAGAAAGGCCAAAAGGACAGTGCGATGCCGCATCGCACACATCGTACATTCGAGTTAGCTGGGGGTCTAGTTACGCTGGGGTAGATGCGGCGAGTGCTCATGGTTTCGGCTCCGACGAGGGGCGCGTCTTCGGCCGCGCCGTCAGTCTGAATTCCACGGCTAACGCGGCGTAAAGCGGTGCTCTGCCACGGTTGTACGCTACCGCTCTGCAAGGTACATTCGTCCTCGGTGCGGCGCCAGTTACGGATGGGTGGACGAGAACAGCGGATTCCTCGCCGCTAAAGCGGTTCGGAATGACATCAGTCTAGGGCCTGCAAGCGCTCTTTATTTAGTAGTGTAGCTCCGCACACCAGGTACAAACCCAGAGCACAATCCCGAATCCAATCGCGGTGCCACACACTGAACAGGCGGTTCCGGAAACGCGGCGGCTTACAGCCTCCGAAATTTTCGATGCTGCCACCGACAACGCACGCGCGGAGCTGAAGCGTCCCTGGCGTGGGCTGGCATTTTCCGGGCTTGCGGGCGGGACCACGCTCGGCCTCACCGGAATCGCAGTCGCTTCGGTCCGCGCTCTGCTCGGCGATGGCGGCTGGCAGCAGCTGCTTGCGTATTTGATCTATCCCATCGGATTCATTGCCGTGATCATCGGGCGGCAGCAACTGTTCACGGAGAACACGCTGTATCCGGTCGTGCTGGTCCTCGATGAGCGGAAGCATGTACTGGCAACGTTGCGGCTTTGGGGTGTGGTGTTCACATCCAATATCGCTGGGGCGGTGCTGTTTGCTGCGCTGTGCATCTACACCAGCGCGCTCAGGCCGGAAATACAGAGCAAGTTGATTGAGCTGGGAAATCAGGCTGTGCAGGGGACGTTCGGTCATGTGTTCTGGAGCGGCGTGGTTGGCGGCTGGCTGATCGCGCTGGTCGCGTGGATGGTCACGGCCAGCCATTGGACAATCGGGCAGGTGGCGATGATCTGGCTGCTGACGTTTATTGTGGGAGTGGGGCACTTTGCGCATTGCGTGGTGACCAGCTGCGAGATTCTGGTTTCCGTGCTCGCAGGATCTGTTCCCGCAGGAACCTACTCTTACTGGCTGCTCGCGGCCACGCTGGGGAATATTGTTGGCGGCGTGGGCATCGTGAGCGTGCTGAACTACGGGCAAGTTCGCGCCCAGACGTGACCTCGCTGCTCGACTGGCATATTCTGCAGGGTGCATCCGGTACTCAGATTCAGCGACCATCGTCCCCGGCCGTTGCCTTCCGGACCGTGGATCATGGAGCAGACGTGGAACGATCTGCTGTTCGCGCACTGGCCGATCGCGCCCGAAACTCTGCACCCGCTGGTTCCTTCGGTTCTGTCTCTCGATACGTTTGACGGGCAATGCTGGGTGGCGGTGACTCCGTTTCACATGACGGGAGTCCGGCCGCGATTTCTTCCGCCGCTGCCAGGAGTTTCAGCGTTTCCGGAGCTGAACGTTCGCACGTATGTGACATACGGCGGCAAGCCCGGAGTTTATTTTTTCAGCCTGGATGCGGGCAGCCGGTTCGCGGCTTGGGCGGCGCGGCTCTCGTATCATCTTCCGTATTTTTATGCGCGGATGAATGTCGCGGAACGGAACGGGTGGATTGAATATCACTCGCGTCGTTCGAGTGCAGCGGAATTTCGCGGCAGATACAGGCCGACGGCTCCAGTGCAGCTGCGCGAACCGGGAACTCTAGAGCACTGGCTGACCGAGCGCTATTGTCTCTACACAGTGATTCGCGATTCTGTTTACCGGGCGGAAATTCATCATGAGCGCTGGCCGTTGCAGGACGCAGACGCTGAAATCGTCATCAACAGCGTAGCTGACGCCAGCCGAATCGATCTTCCTCGTGGTATCTCGGCAAAAGCCGCGCCACTGCTGCATTTTGCCAAGCAGCTGCAGGTGCTCGTCTGGCCGCTTAAAAAGGCTTGACAAGCAGTATTGATTCTTTGATCCCTCTGCTGATCCAGCTCACGAGTTTTATTGCGTGCGGTTCTGCCTTCACATATGCTTCGATCAGATCATCGATCCGATTATGGCCACCGCAATTGTTACTGGGCCCGAGCAGTTGCTGCTCGAGTTATTTGCCATCTTTGTCTCTGCGAAAGCTGTGGGGGAGCTGTTCGAGCGTGTGGGCTTGCCCTCAGTGTTGGGGGAAATAGCCGCGGGCGCGCTGCTTGGACCGTACGCGCTGGGCTGGATTCCTTCCAGCGACACGATCCATTCTGTCGCGGAACTGGGCGCGATTTTTGTTCTTTTCAGCGCCGGACTTGAGACCAGCCCGAGCGAACTGATCCGTATTGGCGGCAAATCGCTGAGCGTGGCGGCCGCGGGAGTCGTTGTCCCGTTCATCCTCGGCTTCGTCTACATGAAGCTGATCGGTAGTGCCACGAGCGAATCGATATTCGTCGGCGCCGCTATGGTGGCAACGAGCGTTGGAATTACCGCGCGAGTGTTTGCTGACCTGCATCTGCTGTCGACTGAGACAGCCAAGATTATTCTTGGCGCCGCGGTATTTGACGACATTCTGGGTATGGTGTTATTGGCCGTGGTTGGCGGCGTTGCCTCCGGGCACATCGACTGGCTGCATATGGGCGTGCTGATCGGTGAAGCTACGGGATTTGCGGTGTTCATGATGTTTGTTGCGCCGACAATTGTGCGACGGATGGAGCCGGGGGTCGAGCATTTATCCATGCAAAATGCGTCGCTGGTGGTGGCGCTGGCGATTTGCTTACTGCTTTCCTGGTTGGCGGTGAAAATCGGAATTGCGGCGATCATCGGTGCATTCTTCGCTGGGCTTGTGTTTGCGGATTACTCGCCACAGTGGAACCTGTTTCCGCGGGTTTCGGGAATAACAGAATTTCTGGCTCCATTTTTTTTCTTCACAATTGGTGCGCGGCTGGATGCTTCGTTGTTGACACGGGAGATCCTAATTTCCGCGGCAATCATTTCTATTCTCGCGATCGTCTCCAAGCTGATTGGTTGCGGCCTGCCGCTGATTGGCGACGGATGGCGGCATGTGCTGCAGGTCGGCACCGGAATGATGCCGCGCGGTGAAGTTGCGCTGATCGTGGCATTGGTTGGACTGCAATCCGGGATCGTTAGCCAGTCGACCTACGCGATTGTGGTGCTGATGACGGCGGTGACGACGATTCTTGCTCCCCCGCTGCTGCGAATTTTGTTCCGGCGCGAAATTGCCGAACGCAGGGGAAACGACCTGCCCGAGCCTGTCCAGTTATAATTTCGCCTTCATAGAGTCGGATGATGAATGAGGCGAAGATGAATCTGGCGGGAAGAGTTGCGGTTGTGACCGGAGCGTCACAAGGCATTGGGCGCGCATGCGCATTGAAGCTGGCGCAATGCGGCGCGAGCGTAGCGCTGGTCGCACGAAGCCGGGAGAAGCTGGAGGCGTTGGCTGCAGAAATTTCAGCTGCACAGGCGAGGACGTCCGGGTCCCCCACCGCAACGGAGCCTGATTCTGAGCGAGTTTCCGGTCGTGCTTACGCCGCCGATATCAGCGACGAAGAACAAGTTAAAACTACGATTAAGTCCGTCATCGCCGATTTCGGCAAGATCGATATTTTGGTGAACAACGCCGGCATCACGCGCGATCAGTTGATCATGCGCATGAAGCGCGCTGACTGGGATGCGGTGATGAACACGAATCTGACCTCTGCGTATCTTTGCATTCAGCAGGCGATTGGCTCGATGCTCAAGCAGCGCTGGGGCCGGATCATCAACATCACTTCGGTTTTTGGGCAGATGGGACAGGCGGGGCAGGCGAACTATGCGGCGTCGAAAGCCGGTTTAATCGGGCTGACGATGGCGGTGGCACGCGAAGTGGCCTCGCGGAGCATTACGTGCAATGCGGTCGCGCCAGGATTCATTGAGACCGCAATGACGGCAGGCTTTTCGGAAGAGTTCAGGCAGAATGCGCTGAAGGTGATTCCACTGGGGCGCGTTGGAAGTACAGATGATGTCGCCAATTGCGTGGCATTCCTGGCTTCGGAAGAAGCGGGCTACGTTACAGGGCATGTATTGAACGTGAATGGCGGCATGCTGATGGGATAGAAGAAAAGCTTTCACCGCGGAGAACGCGGAGAACGCCGAGTAAAACAATGGAAAGGCATGAATCGGATCTCATCGCGTCCTCTTCAGCGATCTCGGCGTGCTCTGCAGTAAATGGCTTTGAACTTGCACAGGCGGAAACTCCGGAACAAATAGCAGTGATCCGCGAGCTTTTTCTCGAGTACGCGAGTTCGCTCGGGTTCAGTTTGTGCTTCCAAAGTTTCGATCAGGAACTGGCTGCATTGCCTGGAGATTATGCTCCACCCGAGGGCCGGCTTATTCTCGCAACACGCGGAGGCCGAGCGAGCGGGTGCGCGGCGCTGCACAAAATTGATGGCGAGAGCTGCGAGATGAAGCGGCTCTACGTGCGGCCGCAGTTTCGCGGTAAGGGATTGGGGCGTATTCTTGCCGAGCAGATTATTTCCGATGCGCGGGCGATCGGATACAAACGACTGCGGCTGGATACGGTTGAGCCGGTGATGACGGCGGCGGTTGCAATGTACAGAGGCTTAGGGTTCCGTGAAATTCCGCCATATCGGGCGAACCCGATTGAGGGCGCACTTTATATGGAACTCGAATTGTGAAAGGAATGAGCATGAATTTTTTTTTGGTCTGCGGCATTCTCCTGCTGGTTGCGAACGCTGCGCCGGCGGCTACGTCGAAGGAAGTTTCGTATAAAAGCGGCGACGAGACCGTGAATGCGATTCTTTACACCCCGCAAGGCAACGGCCCGTTTCCTGGCATCATTGCGGTGCATGAATGGTGGGGGCTGGTCGATTGGGTGAAGGATGAAGCGAACAAACTGGCGGACCAGGGCTATGTGGTACTGGCGATTGATCTGTACCGGGGCAAGACGGCGATGAATCCCGAAGAAGCGCACGAGTTGATGCGCGGTTTGCCGGAAGACCGCGCTAATCGCGATCTTGAAGCGGCTTATCAATATTTGAGTTCGCAGCCGAACGTCAAAAAGGACCGCATTGGCGGGATTGGCTGGTGCATGGGCGGCGGCTATGCGCTTGATCTCGCGTTGGATGAACCAAATCTGGCTGCTGATGTGATCAATTACGGTCATCTTGTGGATGACCCGAATGAGATCAGCAAAATTCATGCTCCGATTCTGGGGTTATTCGGCGCGCAGGATATGGGCATCACGCCCGATGACGTGAAGAAGTTTCAGTCGGAGATGGAAAAGCAGGGAAAGAAGATCAAGGTCACGGATTATCCGGATGCCGGACACGCGTTTGAGAATCCGAACAACAAAGGCGGCTATCGCGCGAAAGACGCTGAGGACGCGTGGAACAAGACGGTCGCGTTCTTTGCAAGCACGCTGAAATAATTGCAAGCGTTCTGCTTGTGAAGCACGGGATTAGTTTGAGACTCACAGCGGCGTCATCCCGAGCCGAGCTGTTCTTCAGGCGAGCGAGGGATCTGGCGCTCACTACCGGAGATGTCCACGCGAGAGTCCCATTCGACTCCTTCCGGCTTCGCCGCTCAGGGCAGGCTCTTGCCCCGCTGGTGAAAACGCGGGGCCTCGGAATAACGCCCCTCAGGTGGAAGTTCAAATAAAAACGGCGTCGGTTGTGAAAATCTGTTGGAAACTTTTTTGGAGGAATGTAGAAGAAAGAGAAATAAGTAAGTAGCAGGTGGCTGCTGGTGTGATAAATTTTCGCTTGCTATCCGGTACTACTCTGGTTACCATTCACGCTGACCGATTCGATGAACATTGGGGACACAATCCGGAGCTTCCGGCTGCAGAAAGGGATGTCCCAGGGCGACATTGAAAAGCGGACCGGCCTGCTGCGCTGTTACCTCTCGCGGGTCGAAAACGGGCACACGGTTCCTTCTCTCGATACGCTTTCAAAAATTGCCGGCGCTATGGAGCTGCCGCTCTCGCATTTCTTCGCCGAGCCGGGCAGCAACAACGGATCGAAGACGCTGCCGCAACTTTCCGATGACGAACTCCGCTTCCTGACCCAAATCCGGCGCTACTCCGGCAATTTGAACGACAGCGACCGCAAGCTGGTGATTGCCATGGTCAAGAAGATGGCGACGAAGTGAGTTAGCACTCAGCCATCAGCACTCAGCATTCAGCCGTCAGCACCCAGCGGAGAAAATACAATACACCGGCCTCTCAGCTCTGATCTGACAGCAATTGTTCTACTTAGCTGACGCCCGAAGGCTGAAGGCGGATGGCTGCCTGCTTACCTTCGTACATTCCCTTTCGTGTCCGGCGGGTACCTCGTAGCGATTACCGATCTCCCCTAAACTGACGCTGAGATTCCTAAACGCGAACCCGTTCCGGAGCGGGATAATCGATGACCGTTGACGAAGAACTGAATCTACTCGAGTCGCATTTGCGACGGCTGAAGATTGAGTACGAGATTTACTTCAGCAATCCGCAGAAGAAGCCGCCTTCTGACCTGGAATGGAAGGTGCTCTCGCTGATGCGAAAATTTTCTGACGGCGGGGGGATGAAGCTCTCGCAGCGCTTTCGTTATAACGAGATGGCGCAGCGCTACGCCATTTACAGCGATCTGTGGCGCAAGAAGGGACGCATTCGCGAAGAAGGCTACCGTCGGCCGCAGGATGCGCTCTTGTCAGTGCAAGGCGTGCGCGAAGAGGAGCACGGGCATGGCCCGGCACACAAAGCCTATGGGGTTGCGCATCATGCCGATGCCTTCATTGTCGATTGGTCCGATGCCAAAGCCGAGCGCGAAAAAGTAGAAAAGCTATTCACAGCCCTGAGCGAGGCGAAAAAGAAAGCCGGAGAGAACGTTTCTGGTTCACTTGAAAGCTTTAGCTCGTTCGTGCAAAAGAAGACCAAAGAGATTAAGAAGCAGTACGGCTGCGAGCGCGTCGAATATTCGGTCGACGTCGCCGATGGAAAAGTGAAGCTCACGGCGCGAGCGAAGACGTAGAACGTTCAGCCGCCTGTAATGTCAGACAGTGATGATAAAATGTCTGACATGGCATCGAACCGTATCACCGTCCGCATTCCAGAGGAACTCACCTCGCGTCTGCGAAGCCATTCGCATGCCCGGGGAACCACTGAATCCGAATTGGTCCGGGAAGCACTGGAAAGCTACCTCGGAAGATCTGGCGCGCAACCGTCCGCTTACGAACAGGCTACGCGGGCCGGAATCATTGGGGTTGAAAAGAATGCCCCACGTGACCTAAGCACGGATCGAAGGCACTTTAAAGGCTTCGGCAAAAGTAAATGAGGCGGGTTTTAGTAGATACCGGCCCGATCGTCGCTATTCTCAGCCATCGCGACAAATACCACCGAATCTGCGTGGATGCTTTACGCGAAATGCCCGGTCCGCTGTTTACTTGCTGGCCGGTGATTACGGAAGCCGCGTGGCTCCTGCGCGGAAGTCATGGTGCAGTTCAGGGGCTACTGCGGAGTCTCGATACCGGTTTTCTCGAACTGCTGCCGCTGACGACGGAAGATGCCGTGCCGGTCGCTTCCATTATGAAGAAATATCGTGATGTTCGAATTCAGCTCGCGGATGCGGCGCTCCTCCATCTTGCTGCGCGTGATGGGCTGGATACAATCTTCACACTCGACCACCGCGACTTCTCGGTGTACCGCCTGCCGAAGGGACGTGCGTTCCGGTTGCTGCCGGAGCGCGGCCGCTAATAGCCGCAAAAGCTGCGCCGAGGACAAGTTGAAAATTCATTGTCCGCCGACCGCGGGCAAAATCAGGGCCGAGGGATGCTCGGCGTCATGCAACACAACGTTTGTGGCGCTTACGAATTGATCTCCCGTCAAGCCTTGTGTCGTTTTCACGTAACGCAGCTCACCGGAATTCAGGTTGCGATCGAAGCGCGGGAAGTTGCTGCTGGAGACTTCGAGCCGGAGGATGTGCCCTTTCTTGAAGACGTTGCTCGTGGCCCAGAGGTCGATTATGAGCTTGTAGACGTGGCCGGGATTCAGCAGCGTGGGCGTCTCGCGTGAGTCGCGATACCGGGCGCGCAGAATGCCTTCGGTTAAGTTTTGTGCGAAGCCGTTGGGCCAGACGTCAACCAGCTTGCCCGTGAAGTCAGTATCGACAGCAGAAGATTTTAAATACAGTTCGAGTGACACCGGTCCGGTGACTTCCATATCTTCCGCCATCGGGGGAGTCGAATAGACGAGAACGTCATCGCGGGCCTCGACCGAACGCTGATCGCGCGCACCCGGTTCCCAACGCTGCGGCTCGCAACACAGGGGACCTCCCACGGTCGGCACGGGATTTGACGGATTATACGTGTATTGGTCCGCCGGTTCCCGCGCCGGAGCGGTGGTTGAAAGCGCACCATTGCCGCGCAGAGAGTTTGCCTTGCCGTCGGAATGCAGAAAATATTTTGTCGTCTTCGCTCGTGCAAGTGGCCAAGCCTCTTCATCACGCCACTGATTGGTTCCCATTACAAAAATCTTTACCGGCTTGCCCGAAGCAAATTCGTTATACGCGCCTTTGAACAAATAGTCGTACCAGTGCAGCGTGATTTCGTCTTCGTCGATGTGCGCGGCGGAACCGAAATCCACATCGCCAATTTTCGGGCCACTGCCGGCGTGTCCACCGACGACGATCATCAACTGCTGGCCGTTGCGCGCTGCTTCGCTTCCGCCGTGCGCTTTAATGCCTTCGTAATTGCGAAGCGACCCGCCCTGGAACAGGTCATACCAGGCGGCCACGTGGAGCGCGGGAACCTTGATGTCCGGGTAATGCTCTTCGATCGAGATCGCTTTCCAATAATCGTCGTAGTTCGGGTGCGCGAGCCAATCGAGAAAATACGGAGCGACACTGGCATTCGAAGCGAGATCAGGACGCTTCTCAAGATTGAGAATCGGATAATCCGTGAGTGGAAGCTTCCAGATTCCGCCGACCGGATCGTTCTGGTCGTAAACGAGGCGCTCATAAGTATTCTGTGCGAGACCGGACGTCCAGTCTTCATCGAACCATTGTTCGAAGGCGCCGCCCTGGTAGGTCCAGTTGTCGTGATAATTGCTCGCGGTCACGATAGGACAAATACCCGCGAGATGTGGAGGATGCGCAATCGCGGCTAGCACCTGCGTCGCGCCGACATACGAACCACCGAACATGCCAACCTTTCCGTTGGAGTAAGGAAGCGCCGCGGCCCACTCCACGGTGTCGTATCCATCATTTGGTTCGTTTTTGAACGTGTACCAATCGCCTTCGGAAGCATAGCGGCCACGCACGTCTTCGACGACGACGACATAGCCCTGGCTGGCAGCTTTGATCCCGAAATCGACGTCGTTGTCTTTGTTGTAGGGAGTGCGCTGCAGCAGGACGGGAAATTTGCCTTCGGCGTTTGGACGGTAAATGTCGGCACGGAGCTTGACGCCGTCGCGCATGGACACAACCACATTGCGCTCATAAGTGACGGCGTATTGGTCGGCAGCATGGGCGGCGATAGACAGCACAGCGACTGCAAGAACCAAGTGGCTTCTCTTCATGACAGTCCTCGGTAAGAGTAATTGACGCATGAAAGAGTATCAAAGGAAGGAACTCTATCAGCGGAACAAGGAACAAAATGATAGCTGCACTAAGTTTTTTTTGGGATGCCATATTTATGGCATAATGGGAAATATATGAAATCGAACTCGGTCAGGACCACGGTCGATATTCCTGCTCCGCTTTATCGGAAGCTCAAAGAGCAAGCGGCCGTAAAAGGCAGCTCTGTACGCAAGCTTGTCCTCGAGGGCATACGGACCATCCTGCTTGGCTCGCCAAGACCGCGCCACAAAAGAGTGCGGCTTCCGCTCATTGCTTCGAAAGGCCCAAAGATAAGTCTCACGAACAGCGACATCTATGAACACGTTGAATTTCCTTGATGCGAATGTGTGGATGGCGCTGATCTGGAACCGGCACGTTCACGCCGAACGGGCAAGGACATGGTTCGAACAAAACTTGGACGAGCAATTCCTTTTCTGCCGCTTCACGCAAATCACTGTTCTCCGGCTACTTACCACAGAACGAGTCATGGGCAGCGATACGCGTACGATGTCAGAAGCGTGGGTTATCTGGGACCGGCTGTGGGATGACGACCGCATTTCCTTCTTGCCGGAACCCGAGGATCTCGACCGCGAGTTTCGGTCGCGGTCGCGGCTGGGGAGTGCGTCTCCGAAAGTTTGGGCGGATGCGTACTTGCTGGCGTTCGCCGCCGTCGCGGGACTGAAGCTAGTTACATTTGATCGCGCACTCCGGTCGCGTGGGGTGGATGTGCTTGTGCTGTAGCTCGTGAGAGTATTCGCGGAGCCGCGTGAGCGATGCAACTTTCGCCCGCTGCACCTTTTGTGGGCTCAGCAACATTGAAATTCAATGCCTGGCCGCTTTCGTTCTGATTTCGAACCAGGCCCGGACAGACTCTCCCGCCTGTCCGGGCGAGTAGGGTTGATTTGTTGATTAGTGGATGGCTAGGTCTGCAATGATGGGGTGGTCTTGCGAGCGGGCAGCCTCGATCATTCTCTTTTCCGCTTTTCCTGGGAACAGTTTCTGCTGTGTTCCTTCAATCGAGATCTGCTCAAGGAACCAAGTCTGCCCGTACCGGCGAAAACGGACGTAGGTGCGTGCATCATTCGACCAGTCAACTCGAGGCATTAAGAGGTACATACTCTTCAGGTCTGGCGAAACCAATCGGACCAGGTTAGTTGTGGGATCAATGTGCAAGCGATAGCTGCCCGGCGGAGAAATCTTGCTACCGGCAACGAACTGGAAGGGCACGTTGACGTGCACTTCATGCGTGATTTGGGCGCTGGCCGAGACTGCTGCCAGCAGAATGGATACCCCTACGAGAGTTCTGAGCTGTTTCATCGTATCTTCCTCCCTTTTTTTCTTCGCGGCAGCGTGCGATTGCGCGCGGCCATGAAGTGGTGCCAGCCGTCTCTATCGGGAGTTGAAGGAAATGCTGTAGTGAAAAAACAGAGAAAAATAGTTCATCGTCCGAATTCCTCACAAGTGTGTCTGAGGTGCGGGTTTTCGCAACACACGGAACTAGCGCGGCGAATTCCTGAGAAACAATTATTTCGATGGACGGTTTCGGAAAATTGCGGCAATTGGCGGTAAGAGAAAGCTACAGAAATCCGCCGCGCCTGTGGAAATCGAAATACCAAAAGAAGCAGCGAAGCGCGGAAATGAGCAGGTGAATTCGGGAAACGGCAATTGCGGTTCCGAAAATGCCTTCGTTGCGGGCAAGAGTCTCAGCGTCACGCAGGAAGACTCGGGTCGGACAGGAGTGTCCGACCCACACAAGCACACTAAATATCCAGGTTCTTTACGTCGAGGGCGTTTTCTTCGAT
>DATIYR010000368.1:0-9677 GCA_035517535.1 Terriglobales bacterium | reverse complement strand
GTTTTCTTCACTGGGGTAAGTAGCACATCTTTGAACCGTTGCAGTGGGATTTTGAGCTCGCCTTGGCGTCAACACTTCTGTCCGCTCCTCGTCACGAGCACTGCCGCGATCGGGTGGGCTCTATGATAGTTGGCTGATTTTCCCGCACTTCGGACATGGGACAAAGGAGCGCTCTCACCAGCTCGCCAAATTGGCCCTGAACCTCCGCGTTCCTTGATCTTTCGGGTGATACCTTTTCGTTCTGGACCTTTTTGGACCCCACCGCCAACCTATGTTTCATCAGCTCAGTGGGTTACAGAGCGGCGGACTTGAGTTCGATTCCCATCGCCCGCTCCATAAACCCTGATGACTCAGTTGACCTTACACGGCTAAGTTACCTGAATTCGACCAAAAAACGGCTCGTTTTGGACGGTACTTGGACGGTACTTGGACGGTATTGCACTCAACTGGACGGTCGCTGCTGCGCCAATTATCAGCTGTTCTGCATTGAAAGCAAGAGCACTTCAACAACATGTACTGAAAGCTGATATGAACGAACCCGCTGGCGCGGCGGACGCTACGCGTGAGCTCGACGGATCGGTCTATGGCTAGCGGCTATTGGTCCAAATGGCCTCGAACGATAGTTACAAACCGCTCGTTGCTTGTCTGCATAAGGAGATACCGCTCGTCAATTTTCAGATCGCCGCGGCGACCTCTTTGAGATGGGGCGCAAGGAAATCATCGGGAGACTTTCGTCCTTGCATGACTTCACCGGTTCCGCCGGCTTGGACAAAACGAACGTCGGTGATACCCATGAAACCAAGGATGAAGCGAAGGTAGGGCGACTGATGGTCCAGCGCGGTCATTCCAGAACGCTCGGAGTAGGCTCCGCCGCTGGCGATGATGGCGAGCACCTTCTTGTTTTTACTCGCAAGCAATCCCTCCGGCCTGCCCTCGGCGTTATAGCGGAAGGTCTTCCCCGCACGGACAACGTGGTCAATCCAGGCCTTGAGCGAGGCAGGAATCGCGAAGTTGAACATCGGCGTCGCGAGAATAATCTCGTCGGCTTCGACAAGCTCCGAAACCAATTCGTCCGAGATCGCGAGGGCTTTCTTATGGTTTTCCGTGTGGTATTCGGGCGGTGCAAAGGCACCGCTGATCCAGTCGAGATCCACAAAGGTGAGCGCGGTCTTCGACAAATCCCGCTCAATGACCCGCCCGGTGGGATTTTTCTTTTTCCATGCCTCGACTGCTGCATTACCAAGCTGGCGCGAAATCGAGTGATTTCCGCGGGGACTGACCGTAATGTAAAGCAAAGTAGCCATAATTGAATTCTCCTGTTCTCGGATTTCCTGTTCTTTTGTTTTCGTTCCGTTAAATCGACGCCGTAAGACCTCGTTGATTAATTCCCGAAGCGATAGCTCGACATGGTGATGTTTCCGAAAAAATCATCCTGCGCGTAGATAAGGTGCGCCGGTTCGTCTTCTGCCGCTCCGACGACTACATGAAGTGGGACTAGGTGATCCTCTTGGGGATGAACCGCGCGAGCGAACGGGGCGCGTTCCCAGTTCAGCAGGTGCTGAGAACGTTGTCTCGATGAGAAGTCCGTGAGCGTCTTGCGGAGCCAAGAGTCAAATTGCGAAGATTCTTCACGGGGTTTATTGGGATAGAAGCCGATTCGTTCCGACATCAGCGCACCCAGGTTGTGGTAGCTGCTTCCACTTCCAATGATGAGTACCTCTTCGTCACGAAGAGGAGACAGAGCCCTACCAAGAGCCAAGTGCGATTCCGGGTCGTAATCCGACCGGATCGAAACCTGGAGGACCGGAATTTCTGCTTCCGGGTACGTGACCGCAAGAATCGAATAGGTCCCGTGGTCAAAACCACGGACAGGGTCCAGGTGTGTGGGCAACCCTGCGTTTTGGAGCAGACTCTCGATTCTTTGCGCAAGTTCCGGTGAGCCTGCCGCGGGATACCGAACGTGGTACAGGTATTCTGGAAATCCACCGAAATCGTAAACCATCGGAGGAGCAGGACTTGCCATTACGGCGAAGTCTCTTTCCTCCCAGTGACCCGAAATCACCAGAATGGCCTTCGGCTTCACGCTGACTTGCTGCGGCAATGTTTTCAGTGAAGATTCGAGCTTGGCGAAACGCGGCCGGAGATCTCCGTTCATGTAAGGCCACGGCCCACCTCCATGACTCAGATAGAAAGTGGGAAGTTTGGTTGATGTTCTGTTCATCGCACGACTCTCCTCGAAGACGCGGATCCGCGCCTCAGACAGATGTCTACATTCAACGCGAACGCCGGGCGTCCAGGCTCATCGGGCCGGCCCCGAACTGGGTAATCAACAATGCGGCTCCCGCAATAGAAAGGTTCTTCATGAACATCATCATCTGCACTTGCGCCATCATCGGATCGCTCACCGCCCAGAACTTGTGCATCATGAAGGTCACCGGAACCAGAAACAGTACGATCAGCCACGCGCCGACCTTCGCGCGATATCCAAAAAGAATGCTCAAAGCCCCTGCAATGGCGATGAGCCCGGAAACGGGCACCGCGACGGGTGCAAACGGAACGCCTTGCGACGCGGCGTACCCGGCGAGTTGCTTTGTGAAGTGAAAGGGACCCGACATTAGAAATATCGCTACGAAAAAGAATCGTCCCAAAAGAACCACCGCGCTGTTTGCCGCGCTCGAACTTTCTGCTGAATAAGGAATAGCCGTAGAAACTGCCACCATAGTCTCCTCCCCATCTGAGATTTTTCTAGTTTGCTGTGCGCCTTTCCGGCGCCCGCATTCATCGAATGCATTGGAGTAGATGTCCAGAACCTTGGATTGGCACTGCTCAGGCGTCCTAATTTATTGTCTGATCGTCCAAGGGGAGGTCGTTCGTGGACCCAATAACAGACATATTTAGAACCATGCATTTACGGGCCGTTGTACATGCCAGATTGGAGGCCACGGCGCCTTGGGGACTGATGCACGCTCGCGAAGAGGCGAATATCAAGGCGCATTCCTTGCCGATTTCGCCATCCGAGTTGGCTTTCTTTGGCATGATCGCGCGAGGTAATTGCTGGCTGACCGTCGACGGAATCACAGATTCGATTCCGCTTACCGGAGGAGATTTCTTCCTGTTGTCGCCAGAAAACACGTATGCGCTGCGGGACAATCTCCGTACCCATGCAAAGAGCTTCTGTGAAGCACGTCCACCCGGAGATGAAAACGTGATCCACTACGGCGGCGGGGGCTCGCCGACCACCATCATTTCCGGCTGGCTCTCCTTCGAAAAGCCAACGTTGAAGCCTGTTGCCCAATTGCTCCCAAAGGTGATTCTGATCAAAGCCGAACAGGCGCGCAGCTTGGCGCTGCACAACACGCTGCAATTGCTTGCGTCGGAAATGGCCGAACAAGCTCCGGGTTCGGAAGTAGTGGCTAATCGGCTGGCGGAGGTTTTGTTCATTCAAGCGATTCGCGCTCATATTGCATCGGGTGCTGATTGCCACAGTCATGGATGGCTCCGCGCAATTTTCGATCCGCAAATTGGTTCGGCGTTGAAGGCAATTCATGAAAATGTGAACCATCCTTGGACCGTTGAATCTCTGGCTGCGACAGCTGGAATGTCGCGCTCCGCGTTTGCGGGTCGCTTTAAGGAGCTGCTCGGGCAGGCGCCGCTCGAGTACGTCACGGAATGGCGGATGCAAAAGGCCGTGCAGTTGCTGGAGCACGGAGACAAGAAACTTTTCGAAATTGCAAGGAGTGTCGGGTACGAGTCGGACGCCGCTTTCAGCAAAGCGTTTAAACGTGTTCTCGGTGTCACCCCCGGCGAGCATCGCCGCAAGGGCATCGTCGAAGGGCAGCCGTCGGGCGTCAATTAATTGGATGAAGACAGACATAGCGGCTAGCTGCGGCAAACCGACGCTCGCTACTTGCTGGGTGTTTTGACTACTTTCTTGCAGGTGAACACGGGCTGCACATTCCAACTCTTGTCCTTCCATAATTGCCATGAAATCGTAAATTGCGTGGGGCCCTGCACTTCATAAACCAGGCGGTGCCAGGGAGGAGTTTGGGTTCGACCAGGGATGGGGGTGAGCGTAAGTGTGCTGTCGTGCCATCCAGTCGTTGAATAGGCGGCGTAGGCGGGGTCGTCAGGATCTATGATCATGAACTGCTGCTTGTCGCGGTCGTAGGCCACAAAATAATGGCCACTGTCACTGGCCTCTCTTTCGATGATTTCTGTCCAGTTCTTGCCAAGCCCCGCCGAACTATGCCCCGGTTGTTGCGCCGGTCTTACAATGAGTTTGCCTACTGACGAAGTACTCCCACAGCTCCAGGTTCCCTCAAAGCGCAGCCCTTTCGGCGCTGGAACTTTTGGATCTGCCGGAATAATTGTTTGAGCCAGCAATAAGGTCGGCACTAGAATGAGCCATGCTAATCGAAGCGCAATCTTTTGAGTTGTCTCGCAGAAGAAACAAATTGATTTGTATATCTGCATAGCTTTCTTCCCCTTTACGACCGCCAGCCCGCGGTCAGTCACGAAAAAGCGGATGGGATTCAAAGCTCTGTGGGATTTCCATCTCAGAGCGCAAAACGTCCGACGGCTCATAAACGTATTCCTTGCCGCATGAATTACAGCGCGCCTTGAAGGGCTGGCTTACAGGTTTGGGCGATACCGTGTCGGTTTGCCCCAGTGGTATCCGGTGTGCGTAGTTGTGATTTGACTTATGGTGGAAGCGCTCGTTCTTGCACAAAACTATCCAGAAGTAGTCGGGGTTTGCCCACAAGTCGTTCGTCGACTCAACTGCCTCTGTTATGCCGTGAATCTCATTCTTGGCCGCTTTAAGGAACTCGACTTCGTAGACTTGTTGACGACCGGCCGCCTGGCTATCAGGCAACAGGGTTGTCCAAGCGTGACGTGGGCCCGGGGTTTTGCGAAGGAACCATTCAAAGAAAATCGCCTCACCAAGAAGCACTACCACAATGAGAGCAGCGCACAGCCAGAGCTCTCTCATCAGAACACCTCGCCCGCAGGCACTGCGGAGGCTGTACTTGTCCTGCTACTCAGGAGGCCCCAACCAAGGCCCAGACCTGCGAATATCGCCATGACAACTGCTGATACAAGGAGATCTGGGTTCGTGACCATCAGAAACGTGATGCCAAGCACCACCGTAATTCGCAAACTGATGGAGATTTTCAACAGTGGATCCCTCAGCCGGATCAGAAGTCCCTCCTTACTCGGATCACCGGAATCAGGAGTTCCCTGGATCGCCCGTAGGCGCTTGCCCGTAAGTCTTCCAACCCCACCCACCAAGCCTAAACTCATGGCAGCCACTCTGGGCCAGCCGAAGATCCACGCGGACAGTTGGGACGCCATGTATCCGCCTGTGAGGAACAGAACTACAGCAGAGACGATGACGACTGTCGCGCGCCAGGGGGCAACATCGAACCAACGGCGCGCCTCTTCCGCGGTGACGGCCTGGCGCATGCGGTTGAGCGCAATCGCTTCGAGTACAAGCGCCGCAAACATGATTAGTGCTGAAGCAATATGCAGAAAGAGCACCAAACTGAAAAATGTCACGTCTCACCTCCAGACGTCGGCTCTGGAAACTGCTCACGCCCCTGGCGAGCAAGTTCCCGCACCACTTGTTTCGTGAACACACCGGAAGAGCGGACCTTAATGCCTTCGTTCATCAACGCAGCGAGCAAGGATTCTCCCTGTTGGCTGATAACTGTCAGGTTCTTCAAATCGACAACGAGCTCGCGACCCTCCAGGTTCTTCCATGCGTGCTCGCATACGCGTCGGAGTTCTGTCGTCCAAGGCCAGATCAGCTTGCCTTCCAATACCAGGCGTCGCTGATTGCGTATTTCAACGGTGGAGATCTTCAACATAGCATTTGCTCACACCTCAAAAAGGCAACACGGGTTCCAAAGTTAAACGGATGCAAGTCATGATTTTTCAATGCGCGGGAGGAGCTTGTCCGTTGACAGTCAGCACTGTCAAAACACGGTTGGCAGGTGGGGAGGGAAGGATTGCGTCCCTAAATGAGGATCCTATCGGGGAAAAGGGTCGAAAGCGAAGAGACTAGGCGAAATTCAGGCGAACTGCCTGGGGTTTATTCCAAGCTTTTTCATTCGCGCCAGCAGGGTTGTCCGATTGATCCCCATTCGTACAGCGGCTCCCTGAGCGCCCCCAACTCGTCCTTTGCTTTCCCTTAGGGCGAGCACGATTTCATCGCGCTGTTTCTTGGCTGATTCGTCGAGGTCTTTCTTGCCATTCAGAGCGTTGATCGTTTCTCGGACAATGCGGGCAATATCGTCGTGAGCGGGCTCCGGAGCAATGCGTGTGGGCTGCTCACCTTTGTGCAGTTCTCCAAGTGGAGCCTCAAGGGATTTGCCACGAGTCAGGATAACCGCTCGCTCGATGAAGTTCTCCAATTCACGGATGTTGCCCGGCCAGTCCCAGGCTGTCAGTCCCTTCATGACAGCTACCGGAATCGCGTCGATTCTCTTCTGCATCTGTTTCGCAAATTTCTGGACGAAGTAGCTCACCAGCAGGGGAATGTCTTCCCGGCGGTCCCGCAATGGCGGAATACGGATCGGAAACACATTCAAGCGGTAGAACAGGTCGCTGCGGAACTCGCGGTTCGCAACCATCTTCTCGAGGTCCCGGTTTGTTGCCGCAATCAGCCGAATACTTACCTTACGCGTCTGCGTACTGCCCAGCCGTTCAAATTCCCGCTCCTGCAATGCACGCAGGAGCTTGGGCTGGATTTCCGTCGGGATGTCCCCGACTTCGTCGAGGAATAAAGTGCCTTGGTCTGCCAATTCCATTCGCCCGGTCTTCTGGCTGATGGCACCCGTGAACGCCCCTTTTTCATGACCAAACAGTTCGCTTTCCAGCAGTCCCGTGGGTATCGCCGCACAATTAAGTTTCACAAAGGTCCGTTCGCTGCGACGACTGTGGTCGTGAATTGCGCGGGCGATCAGTTCTTTTCCCGTACCTGTTTCGCCTAAAAGTAAGACCGTAGAATCGTTTGGCGCAACTGTCTCAATCAGCTTCAGGACTTGCTTCAACGCCGGGCTTGTTCCAACGATCTGATCGAAGTTCATCTCGCTGCGGATTTCTTCTTCCAAATACAGCTTCTCCTGCGCGAGCTTGTCTTTCAGTCGTGAGATTTCTTCATACGCCAACGCGTTTTCGATAGCGATAGCGATCTGACCAGCCGCTTGGCTGAGGAAGTCGACATCGCCCTGTGTGAACGTGTCCTCTGACGCCCGCGCTAGGATGAGAATTCCGACCGCCCGGCCCCGGTTCACAAGTGGAATAAAGCAGGCGCTCTCGAGGCCTTCTTGAGTGGCTATTTCGCGCCCTTGACTGTAAGCATGACCGCTGCCAGGGTTCGAGGAGATCACCGGCTTCAACGTCTCGAAGGCACGCCGAGGTGGACTGTCTTCGCCCGGGGTGATGAGTTGGTCTTCCCTGAGGAATCCTTTGCCACCAGGAAAGTCGACAGCGTAGCTGCGGAAGGTCTCAGGTTCGGCACCGGGCAGTGTAATGCCCGCCACATCGCAGCGCATCACCTCACGGATGCTCGACGCAATTGCCCGCAGCACTTCCTTGAGTTGCAAGTTTGCGGTGATGCTGTTTGTCAGCTTCAGAAGTAACTGCAAGCGATCATTTTGCCGCTGCAACTGCTCATCGCCAGCGTGCTCTGGTCCGAGTGTCGTCGATGGGGCGTTTACCATAACTATCACTTATACGTCAGATGCGAGGAACAGTTTCAAACCTGTTCCTGACATTTGCTTTCTTTTTTTCAGTTGCCATTGAACAAATTGTGCGCTCAGTCGAGCGTCACGGCTGATCGACCTTGGTCTCCTGGCTCGTATTTCGAGCGACATCCTTCTCAGAAGGCAGTTGATTCACATCCCAGCCGCCTCCTAGCGCCTCGATGAGTTGGACGTTGCTGGTCATCTGGTTCACTCTCAAGTTGATGTAGGTCTCTTGCTGCGTTAGAAGAGACGTTTGGGCTGTGTACACGTTCAGATAAGAATCGATGCCGGTACGAAAGCGGAGATTTGCGAGCTTAAGATACTTTTGCGCCGCGTCGATAGCCACTTGCTGCTGGGTCAATTGGTCTGTGAGGTAGTGCTGGGCGGCTAGTGAATCTTCGGTTTGCTGAATCGCCGTCAACACGGTTTGCCGGTAGGCCGCTTCGTCCGCTTCGTACTGCGCTTTGTAATTTGCGAGAACCGCTCGGCGGGCGCCCGCGTCGAAAATGGTGAACGACGCGGACGGGCCGATCGAAAAAAATCGGCTTGGCCAGGTGAGCCAGCTTCCAATCTTGTTACTCTGAAAGCCCCCTGTGCCCCCGAGGCTGAATGATGGATAGAACGCGGTGGTCTGCACATCGATCAATGCGTTTGCCGCGGACATGGTCCTTTCCGCCGCCGCGATATCCGGCCGGCGTTGTAACAGTTCAGAAGGCACGCCGGCGGGAACGGCGGGAGCGGCTGTTGTGAGTTCTCGGGCAGGCAAAGAGAACGAGGATGCAGGCTCTCCAGTCAAAACCGCGATGGCATGTTCGTATTGAGCGCGGGCGATTCTCAAGTTGATTAGTGTCGACTGGGCAGTCTGCAGGTTTAGATCCGCCTGCGCGACGTCTTGAGCGCTATCGATTCCAGTAGCATTGAGCTTCTTCGTTAAATCAAGGGACTTGGTGTAGGCCTCGACCGTTCTTCGGTACAAGCCGATCAGTGCGTCTTGACCACGAAGTTCAAAATAGAAGGTGGCGAGACTCGCTTGTTCTGAAAGCCTCACATTGGCAAAATCAGCCGCGCTTACTTGCGCTTGGTTCGCATACTGACGAACCGTACTACGCACCCTGCCCCAAACGTCCGGCTCCCAGGACACCGTAAACGGAAGGTTGAACTCATTGCTATTCGGATTTCCGAATCCCCCGGTCAAGCTGGTTGACGCGCGTGAACGTGTATAGGAGGGATCGGTCGTGATCGTCGGGTAATAACTGGCGCGTGCCTGCCGGACCAGAGCGCGGGCTGCTACGAAGTTCTGGTACGACTGCGCGATGGTTTGGTTTGAGGAATTGAGTTTGTCTTCCAATTGATTCAGTTCGGGCTCGTTATAGATTTCCCACCAGTTGCCGCGCGGTGCTGTATCCTGTGGCGCCGCTGGTTTCCATAGCGTCCCATCAGGGCTCTGTTGTGGCACAACTTCCTTGAATGCCGCAGGCGCCGTTATCACAGGCGGTTTGTACTTTGGGCCAACAGTACATCCGGCCAGGGCGCTGCAAACCAGCAGCAAGCGAGTGAGACGAAGAGTTGGACGTGAGCTATGCGTCATAGAGAACTCCTTAAGCGGTCGCATTGTCAGGCTCCTGAGTGAGACGGACATCGCTTGTGCTGCGTTTGAACCTTTGGGCGATCCGATCAAAATACAGGTAGATCACCGGAGTCGTGTACAGGGTCAGAATCTGACTGAAAACGAGGCCTCCGACCACAGCGATACCAAGCGGATGCCGCAGTTCCGAGCCCGTTCCGCGGCCAAAGGCGAGCGGAAGTGCTCCCAAAATCGCCGCGAAACTGGTCATCAGAATTGGACGGAAGCGAAGCAAACATGCTTCGAAGATTGAATCCTGTGAATTCTTTCCTTCGCGTTCTGCCTGCAGCGCAAAGTCGATCATC
>DATIYR010000367.1:0-4033 GCA_035517535.1 Terriglobales bacterium | reverse complement strand
GATTTTGACTTTGGATTTTGACTTTGGATTTTGACTTTGGATTTTGACTTTGGATTTTGACTTTGGATTTTGACTTTGGATTTTGACTTTGGATTTTGACTTTGGATTTTGACTTTGGATTTTGACTTTGATTTCGGTTAGAGGTCTCACTTGTAGATCAAGTACTTCTCCCGCACCTGTTCGAATTTGTGCAGATCGTCCTGCCAATCGAGATCAATCTTGTGCGGATCTTCCCCGTGCACCAGCGCGTCATAAACATTCCGGTTCGCAAGGATGTCAATTATCTTTTCGATGTGGAACTGCTCGGGATAAAGTTTCAGCAGGGCCGCGGCTAATTCCATCCCGAGTTCCGGCGCATCCAGAAATTCGCGCCCCGTAAGCACAAGGTTCACTCCATGACACGCCTCGCCCGCGTAGTTGCTCGCATTCGGAGAAAATGTGATCGGCACGAATCGGACCCCTGGAATCTGGCGCGCATTCAGATACGCCGCAAACTCACGTGCATTGATCCATGGCGCGCCGACCAGTTCGAACGGCGTCTCAGTCCCGCGGCCCACAGAAATATGGGTGCCTTCTATGAGTCCGACTCCCGGGTAAAGTGTCGCCTCCGTCAAGCTGCGCAGATTCGGCGATGGATTGATCCACTCGACGTTGGTTGAATCCAGCCAATCTCCGCGCATCCAGCCTTGCATCGAAACCACGGTGAGCTTGGCGTGAATGTTGTGCTCGATATTGAACATCTGCGCGAGTTCGCCCATAGTCATGCCATGGCGAACCGGAATGGGCCCGTAGTTCCCGAAATTCTCCATCCCCGGTTGCGACATAGGACCCTGAACGAAATCTCCGCCGATCGGATCCGGCCGATCCAGCACGATGATCTGAATTCCGGCTTTCGCGGCGCCCTCAAGGAAGTAGCCAAGCGTCGTCTCGTACGTGTAGAAGCGCACGCCCGCATCCTGCAAATCAAAAACGACCGCATCGAGTTGCTTTAGTACATCTGGCGGCGGACGCCGCGCCTGATCGCTTCCTCCGTAGACGCTGTACACGGGAATGCCGGTTGCCGCGTCACGCGTGTTGCCGACCTTCGTCGTGTCCAGTTCGCCGGTGACGCCGTGTTCGGGGCTGAAAATCGCGGTGACTTGAACACCCTGGGCGTGCGCGAGCACATCAATCGTGCGATGCCCCTGCGAATCCACCCCCGTCTGGTTCGTCAGCACGCCAATGCGCTTTCCCTGAAGCAGCGCGAATCCTTGCGACTCGAGAACGTCAATTCCCGTGAGCACCGACGCATTGCGGTCTTCCAGATGGTGTTGCGCCGGCATGGCTTCGTTATATCCAGTAAGAGTTTTCCAGCGCAGCGCCTCCTGCTCAGGAACCGTAAGCGGAACGGCCGCCGCAACCGCTGTAGCAACTTTTGTTCGCAGCGCGACCGCATAGCCCTGGCCGCGCGGATGAACTGCATTCGTCAGAAGAATGATGTAGGTGCGGGTTGTGGGATCGATCCAGACCGATGTTCCCGTGAATCCGGTGTGGCCAAACGAGCCCACCGGCAAAAGCTCGCCGCGGTTCGACGAAAATGGCGAATCAATGTCCCAACCCAGTCCTCGAACAGCCGGCAGATTCGGCGGCTGCTGCGGGCTAGTCATTTTGCGCACTATGAGCGGCGAAAGAATCGTGCCCCCGCCATCGAGCAACATTTGCGCAAACTTTGCGAGATCATCGGCAGTCGAGAACAAACCCGCGTGCCCTGCAACCCCGCCCATGCGGCGCGAGCGGGGATCGTGCACCACGCCGCGCAGCATTTGATTGTTCTCATCGTATTGCGTCGGCGCGATTTGCGGAATCCACTCCGGCGGAGGCAGAAAGCGCGTGTGCGACATGCCGAGTGGAACAAAAATATTCTGCGCGCAGTAAACATCAAGCGACATTCCCGTAAGCCGCTCGACCAGCGCGCCGAGCACAATGAAATTCGTATCGCTGTAAATGAAACGGGTTTCCGGAGGCGCGACCGGAGTTTCGGCGAATGCCAGACTGTACGCCGCGGCCTTGCTGTTAAAGTTGGGCGTAAGGTCGATATCCGGCGCAAGCCCGGAATAATGCGTGAGCAGATCGCGCAGAGTGATGTCGGTCTTGCCGTTCTGCCCGAATTCGGGAATGTACTTCACCACCGGGTCGTTCAGCTTGATTCTTCCCTGCTGTTCCAGTTGCATCACGGCGGTCGTAGTCGCGATCACCTTGGTCAACGAAGCCAGGTCGAAAATTGTGTCGACCGTCATCGGCTCGACCTTCGGCTCAAGCGAGCGATTGCCGTACGCCTTGCGATAGATCACCTTGCCATCGTGCCCGACGAGCAGGACCGCGCCGGGAACCTCGTGGTTCTGTATAGAAGTTTCGACAATTGAATCGAGAGCGTTGAGATTCGGCGCGCTAGGTTCCTGCGCCAAGGCATACGCACAAGAGGCAAGAATTAGAGATAGAAAGATGGAAATGAACTTACCAACCATTGCCGGTGTTTGTCTTGGAGTCGTGTCAAGCATTTGGCTCAAGTTCTGAATTTACCAGAGCTGTAATTGGGAAGTTCAAGTTACCGTCGGTGGTGTGCCGTCCGTGCAAACGCGAGTTTTGGTGCGCGCGGCTTTACCGGGAGAAGACGCCTCTGCTATAAACGCGATATCACTCAATTCTCGAAGAGCCCGTCTGAATACCACTACAACATTTGATGCGAGAACTCCCCGCCAGCAATACCAGGGCCAGGAGGATGTCTTTTCCGCTGCGTTCGCAATTCTGCAGGATGGGATCGTCCGTCGCGTATTTCCTGCCGCATCGGCAGCCGTAACCCATCAAGGCAAGCTGGTCATGCTGAAGGCGATGGGACGGTTCACCTACGAAAAGAATTCGCCCGTGGTCAATGTGGAGTGCATTTTTGACTTGGCATCGGTGTCCAAGGTGGTCGCGACCACCAGCGTGGCCATGATTCTTTACGAGCGTGGCCTTCTTGACCTGAATACACCGCTCCTCGGCATTGTGCCTGAGTTCAACGGCGCAGACCCGAGAAGGCGCGAGGTCACAATCCGGCAGCTTCTGGCGCACAGCTCGGGACTTCCCGCATACGAAAAATTTTTTCTGCGCGTGCATTCGAAAGACGAACTTTTGCGCGAGGCTTTTGCGGTTCCGCTAAAAAACGCCCCTGGAACTCATGCAGAGTACAGCGACGTCGGTTTCATCATTCTGGGAGTTGCGCTTGAGCGAATCGCCGGCGAATCGCTCGACCGATTTTGCCAACGCGAAGTCTTTGGTCCGCTCGGCCTGTCGCACACGACCTACAATCCTCCCTCTTCGTGGAAATCGCGAATCCCGCCGACCGCGGACGACCAGACATTTCGCCATCGCATCATTCAAGGCGAAGTCTACGACGAAAATGCGAGCGTGCTCGGTGGCGTTGCGCCACATGCCGGCGTGTTCTCAACCGCCTCGGAGGTGGCGAGCTTCGCGCACGCCATGCTGAGCGGGGGATCGCCAATCCTCAGGCCAGAAACAGTCGCACTTTTCACGCGGCGCGAGGCTTCACCATCGGGAACATCCCGCGCTCTGGGCTGGGACACGCCATCCTCGCCCTCGCAATCCGGAAAATACTTTTCGCCATCGTCGTTCGGACATCTTGGCTACACAGGAACTTCGCTGTGGATCGACGCGGAGCGGCAGATTTCGATAACTCTGCTCACCAATCGCACCTGGCCGGACTCTTCAAACCAGGCGATCAAACAAGTGCGTCCGAAATTTCATGACGCAGTTATCGAAGCCCTGGGAGTCACAAATTGAAAACTGCCGCGGAATTGCAACTCGAAAGGCTGGGCACAGAGCAGATCAATCCGGCATGGTCAGACCTGGATGCGAAATCTGCGCTCGAAATTGCAGAAATCATCAACGCCGAGGATGCCAAGGTCGCGGGCGCGGTGCAAGCGGCCTTGCCGCAGATCGCCCGCGCTATCGACTGGGTGGCCGAAGCGCTGGGAAATGACGGCAGATTGATTTA
>DATIYR010000366.1:0-3627 GCA_035517535.1 Terriglobales bacterium | reverse complement strand
AGTGCACGCGCGAGACCGGTCATGGCCTGATCGAAATGTGGATTCAATTGCAGACAGCGTCTGAACTGGTCTGCGCTGGTTTGCCAGTCATGCTGACGCGCGGCATTTTCTCCCAGCAGGAACGGGACAATGTACAAATTGGGATCCTGCTGTTGGACTGTGTTGAGCGTCTCATCCCCGGCGGTAATGTTTCCAGCGCGAATCGAATCTTGAGCGGTGAGAATCGCGTTGAATTCCTCCAGCTTGTCTTTTGGGTCGGGCAACCCGGCCAGGATTGCCTGAGGCGAAACCGGCGAGTGGTAGGCGACATATCCGAGGGCGCGAAGTTTTTCGACTGCGTCCGGGCTCATACCCGCGTCTTCTTCCGGGAGTCCTTTGTAAGGATTGTGTTGCAACAATGCCTGCAATTTATCCTTCAGGACTGCAATGGTCGCGGTTTGTTGCGGAGCGAGATTGTTTTTTTCATTTGGATCGACTTGCACGTCGTAAAGCTCGGGCCGAGGCGCGTCAATATAGTGGTAGCGGAGAGTCTCCAGTGAGTGCAATGGGCTCCAGCCAAAAGAATTAAACGTGTAAAAAGTTTCGCTGTAGGCCGGACGATCGTCGTCTTTCTGCCCGGGGCGCAGCGGCAATGCCGGTGAGGTGAATTGTCGTTGAATTTCGTCCTTTACGCCGGCTAACTCGAGAAGTGTCGGTGCCACCGCCGTTGTTTCAACGGGAGCCATAATCCGCATAGGCCGAATGCCGCTCTGGGCTGGCGGTTTCACGATCAGCGGAATTCGAATGGTCGAGTTATAAACAAAAAACCCGTGCTCCTGCTCTCCGTGTTCTCCCAGTGATTCTCCGTGATCGCTGAGCGCGACGATTAACGTGGAACTATAAAGTTGTTTGCTTTTTAGCCAGGCAATTACTCGGCTGAGTTCATGGTCCGCATACGCAATCTCGCCGTCGTAAAGATGATCGCGATATTCGGAGTGAAACGGCTCAGGAGGATCGTAGGGGCTGTGCGGATCGTACAAGTGCAACCATAGAAAAAATGGCCGGTTGGTAGCAGTGCTTTTTTGCAACCACTTAATCGCGTGGCTCACGCTCTCGCCCGCCTTGCGTTCTACCAGGCCAATGTCTTTCGTCTGGAACTCTTTCGGATCGAACGCGTCGTCATAGAAGTCAAAACCTCGCGCCAAGCCCCAGACGCGATCGAGCACATAGGCGCTTACGACGGCTCCTGTGGCATAACCATTGTGTTGGAAAGCTTGGGCCACAGAGCGAATTTGCGGGTCGAGTGGCTTGCCGGTGAAATCCTGTACTCCGTTTTGGAATGGGTAAGTTCCAGTGAGGATCGCGGTGTGCGAAGGCCAGGTGAGCGGGACTTGCGAAATGGCGCGCTCGAAAACGACGCCGTCGCGCGCCAGGGAGTCGAGTGCAGGAGTGTGAATCTTAGTGTAGCCATAACATCGGACGTGGTCTGCACGCACGGTATCGATAGTGATTAGCAGAACATCGGGGCGTGACTTGTGAACGGCCGCAGAAGGGTGACTGCTCTGTGACAATGCGAATTTGCATAGTGCACAGCAAATCGAGAGAGCTAATAATTTCCGAATTGCTGAAAATTGAAGACTCGGTTTCACGGCTGAGGCTGCACCTGTTGTGCCCGGCGTAATTCTTCTTGAGCTTCCTGATTCATGCCCTTTGCAGCCAAAGCCTTCGCCAGCGCGCCGTGTACCGTGGGATCGGCGGGCTGCAGTTCTTCCGCGTGTTTCAGTTCACTGATCGCATCGTCGATTTGCCCTTGGTAGAACAGCACCTCGCCCAATGCTTTGTGTGCAGGCGCATAATCTGGATTGATGCCAGCTGATTGGCGAAACGCACTGACCGCATCGCTTACATCCCGCTTCTGGAGGTACACCGCGCCGAGATTATAGGCGGCATCAAAATTCGTGGGATCCAACTGCAACGTGTGTTTGAGCGTTTGTTCAGCCTTGTCCATATCGCCACTGCGTGCATACGCGAGGCCAAGCTGATAATCGGCCAGCGCATACTCTGGCGCCAGCTGCATGACTTTTTGAAGGTTGTCCACCGCCAGCGAATATTCGCGCATGCGGTAATAGTTCAATCCCAGAATGTAATGCACAGGGACCGAATCGGGCTCGGTCTTTAGAACCGTATTGAGTTTCTCCGCGGACTCACGATAATTTCCGTGCTGGCTATCGGACATGGCGTCGGAAATCAGCTCGTAGTCGCCGATGCGATCTTTGGGATCCGGCAACGCTTGATCACGGGTCTCCGGAGAGCCGCCGCCGGAAAAGCCGGCGTACCCGAGAGATTTCAATCGCTCCATTAAAGCGGGATCGAGCCCGGTTTTCTGCGCTAACTCCTGGCCGGCGCTGTACTGAACAATTAATGACTTCAATTGGGCTCTGAGTTCCTGCGCCACGGCTTGCTTTTCGCCGAAGAGGTTGCGCGTTTCCCGCGGATCAGCGCTCAAATCGTAGAGTTCCGGTTTCGGTGCGTCGATGAAGTGGTACTTTTCCGTCTCGATCCCGCGCAGTTCGCTCCAGTTGAAATGGATACGAGGCAAGAACGTTTCCGCATACAGGCTGCGCGGCTGCATTTCGCCTTTGCTTTCGATCAGCGGAAGAAGGTTTTCGCCTTGCACATCTGAAGGAACTTCAAAATGCAAAACGTGCAGGATGGTCGGCATTATGTCTGCGAGATTAACCAGATTCCCTGGTGCCTTCGTTTTTACGGGAGCCGACAAGGGTAGGTGCAATATCAATGGCACGTGCAAGGTCGCGTTGTAAATAAAGAACCCGTGCGTCTTTTCGCCATGCTCGCCCAGGCTCTCGCCGTGATCTCCACTGAGAACAATAAGTGTGTTGCGATATAGATTTCTTTCTTTTAAAAAGCGAATCAAGCGTCCCACTTGCGCATCGGCGAAGGCGATCGCTCCGTCATAAAGGTTGTCTTTGTACTCCGCGCTGTACGGCGCGGGCGGACGATAAGGGAAGTGGGGATCATATAGGTGCATCCACACGAAAAACTTCTTGTGATAATTCTGTTGCAGCCACTCCAGGGTGCGGTCGGCGACAACGTTTCCCGGACGCTCCATTTCCTCGATATTCGATTCTTCCAGGCGATTGAAATCGAAATGGTCGTAATAAAAATCAAATCCCCGGCTCAGCCCGAAGCGAGAATCGAGAACGGCGGAAGCGACTACTGCGCCGGTTGTATACCCATGCTCTTTCAACGCCGAAGCCAGAGTCGGCAGATCGGGTCCCAATTTGTTTCCTGCGAAATCGTGCATGCCGCTGAACATGGGATAAGTCCCAGTGAAAATCACCGTGTGCGATGGCAGCGTGACTGGAACGGAAGTGTAGGCACGCTCGAAGCGAACCCCGTCGGCTGCAAGCGCGTCAATATTAGGCGTGCGAATGTTCTTGTATCCGTAGCAACCCAAGTGATCGGGGCGGAGCGTATCGATGGTGATTACGACAACATTGGTCGCTGATCGGGACGTTATTGGCTTGGGTGCAGCAAGCGCAGCCGGAGCGAGAACACTGATTGCCAGAAGGGTCACCGAACAACGAGAGAAGGGCATTGCGTTCTGGAATTATATCCCAGTGCTGC
>DATIYR010000365.1:0-11712 GCA_035517535.1 Terriglobales bacterium | reverse complement strand
TTTTCGCAGGCGCGAAGCAATCCGTTCAAAACCTTTTGGCGATCGAATTTCTCGCGGCGGCCATCTTTCTTGACTACCATGTAAGGGATTTCGTCGATGCGCTCGTAGGTAGTGAAGCGCTTCTGGCATTTCAGACACTCGCGGCGACGCCGGATGGAATCGGCTTCCTTGCTCTCGCGCGAATCCACGACCTTGTCGTTAGCAAAGCCGCAAAATGGGCACTTCATGGCGATTGGGAGACTGAGTGCATTGTAGCAGTAGGGTTAGAGTGCTCAGCAGTCGGCAGCTTCGTTAACTCGCCGCCTCGTCCAACTTCTCCTGCTCATGACTCGCCTTCGACAACTTGCGAAGGGACAAATGTCCGCGATGCGCAAATGCAAGCCCAACCGGAATGCACGACATGAAAGTCACGAGCCAGAGCAGAATTCCGCAACTCAGAGCCATCTCCGGTGGAATGCCATATATTACTTGCAGAGCGCCGATGACTGCCAACTGACTGCCGCCGCCAACTGCCGGCAGTTGCACGACTGAGCCGATCATGCTGAATCCCATCAAGAGCAGGACGTGAGGCACGTCCATATTCGCGAGGTGCGGGCGGTCGCCGACTTTTTTGATTCGCTTGTGTTGACGGAACAACCACACGTCGCCATTAATCGTTCTGAGCACATAACCCTTGCTCTGCAGAGCAGCGTTCAGCGTCACGACTACGTCATCGGTCAGCGGTTGACCAGCGGTTTCGGGAAGATTCGCGAGATCTGCAGTTTCCACATCGACCGCAGGCGGGCCCTGCTCTATCGTGCTTTTGGGATATGAATGCGCCACTTCGCGATAGGCCAGCGCGATCATGAACCACATAACCAGCGAGATAGCGATCAGCTTCAGCAAAGATCTCCATCCGGAGATCGTGTTCAGTCCTTCTCCGAACTCACGCACGCGACGATCAACAACATGCGCAAGCCGCACGGAGAATTTCACCGTCAGGTTGTGTAGAAAGCTTGCCACCTGGTGACCGCGTATCCGCACCAGAAATGCGATAAAGCTTGCGGCGGCAACCAGCCCGCAAAGAGCGATTGCGGCTAAGCGAAACTTGTGCAGATACGGGTTGACACGGATTGCCGCGGAAAAGAAGACGTCGATAGTCATCAGCACCGTAAAGGCGCCCACATCGAAGATGCGCTCGACCGTCCATACTCCAACTTGTGAGGCGAACTGCAAATTTTCCTTGCGCGCGATCAGATATGGCCGAATGAATTCGCCGGGCCGGCCGAGCAGCGCCAGCCCGGTGAAACCGATAAATGTGGGCGAGACGAGCTTCCAGGTGGAAGTCTTGCAGACTGGCTCGAGAAATACCTTCCAACGGAGCGCTCGTAAGAAATAGGTAAGGTAGATGAGAGCAATCGCGGCGGCAATGTGGAGCAGATCGACCCGGCTGGCACTGAAGAATCTGGCCCAATCGAACTTGCGCCAGTGCTCCACCTGCAAATAGACGAGCACAGCAAGTATGGCTACTACGACGGTGGTAGTCAGGAAGCGTCGTTTGCTCATCGGCGCGTAGTTCCGCTCATGGGCACTCCTTTGCCAACTTATACGGGACGGTGAATTGGGTCAATTCGGATGCGGATTCGCTCAGCGAGATGCGGTCTCGGGACCGTTGGGAATTGAGTTCACGGCTGCGGTTCTGGTCGAGCGAGCTTTTTCTGGCTTGTGGGAAGCTTGCAAGGTGTGCCGTGCAGAGGCTTTGCTTTTGTGCGCCAGCGCGGGATTTTCGGCAAGCTTCTTCCGATTAAAGTCGCGGATGATGTTGGCTACGTAGGCGCGAGTCTCAGTATAAGGAGGCACGCCGCGATATTGGTCCACACGTTTAGGCCCGGCATTGTAAGCGGCCAATGCCTTTGGCACGTCGTAATTGTATTTTTCCAACAACTCGCGAAGGTACTTCGTTCCGCCTTCCACGTTCGAATTGGGATCGAACGAGTTCTTGACGCCCAGTTGCGAAGCCGTCTGCGGCATGAGCTGCATCAGCCCCTGAGCGCCTTTTTTCGAAACCGCACGGCTGTTGAACCCGCTCTCTGCGCGAATTACGCTGTTGATGAAATCGGGATCGATCTGGTGCCGCTGGCCCGCGCCGTTTACCATCAAATTCAGGGTTTGGCGGTCGACGGGCGCTGAAGTCGTTTGAACCTGCCGGGACGGATTCGCTGCCTCTGCGGGAACAGTTGCGTGCGGCGCAGGGACAAAGTGGGAAGCAGCCGGCGTGGGGTCCGATTCAAAATGGTCGATCTGGCTTGTCGGAATTTCGATGTATCCGCTGGAAGAGTCGCTCAGATATAGCCGCGTGATCGAGCCCAGAACCTCACGCCGCACGTGACGGATGGAGTTGCCATTGCGCAGTACGGCCAGGTCGTCGGCGCGGGATAACGTCGCCGCCAGAAGGACCAAGAAACAAAATTGAAGCGTGTATCGCACAGTATAAAAGCAGATTCCTCAGCGCTGAGGCGCCTCGGAATGACAATTCTTCTAATGCGTCTTTAAGGAGAGTTCATCCCGTTCCAGCACTTGCTCAATGGCCATGGCAACGCCATTTTCATCATTGCACTGGGTGACCGGCCAGCCTCGCGCCTTCAATTCAGCACAGGCATTCCCCATAATAAACGGCATACCGGCAAAGGCAAGCATCTCCAGGTCATTAAAATTGTCGCCAATGGCCATGACCTGCTCGCGGGGGATGCCTCGATAATTAGCCCATCTTTCGAGCGCATGACCTTTGGAGCAATCACGATTCAGAATGTCAACAATGCAAAGATCACGCAACGGATATTCCGTGCGCAGGATTGTTATTCGACTTGTCAGATCGCTCGATTCAAGCTTCGCCAAAGCTGCCTGCGTTAGCGCGATTGGCCCGCAGAACATGGCTTGGACAGGATCAGCAATCAGCGCATTTTCCAGCGGAACCACAAAGTCGATGAACTCCAAATTCTTCTCGAGCCAGCGCTGAATGCTGCTGGTGAGTTCATCCATGCGCTCCAGAACCAGCGCGCCTTTCGCCTCTTTATCGAAAGTCACAACGGTGTTGCCGCGAAATTCACTCATAAACCCGCAGAGCTTGCGGCAGGTTTCAACCGGCAGCAGGTCGCGATGAAAGGTTTCCCCGGACAGAGATCGCGTGATCGCACCATTAGAGCTGATGAGCCACAGATCAAATTCAAGTTGTTGAGCGATTGGCAGAGCAAATGTGTGCCGGCGGCCGGTGACAAGGACGACCTCGATCCCTGACTGCCGCGCGTGGCGCAGAGCCTCTAAATCTCGCTCCGAGACGTGAAATTGAGAGTTGAGAAGCGTGCCATCGATATCGACGGCAAGAAGACGGACGGGGAGAGTCACTGGCTGCATTCTAACATTCAGAAAGTGGCTAGTTGTCAGTGGCTAGTGGTCAGTAGTCACTAGCGGGACTTCATTGTTATGCCAAAGCACGCGCCGGAGAGGCGCGTCAGCCAGAGGTTCGCGGGTGTCGACTTATCGCCGAACCCTGGCCACTAGCCACTAGTCACTGGCCACTTGCTACCCATCACGAACCACGAACCACTGATTCTCTGCTATATTTCGCTCACGCATGGGTTTTCTCTACTTTTTCCTGTTCCCGTGGAATTTCATTCTGCAGGGAATCGCGATCGTTCATTTCATTCGCCGCCGGCCGGATACATATTGGCTCTGGATCATCATCCTTGGAGGCTGGATCGGCGCGCTGATTTACATTTTTGCTGAAATGCTGCCGGATGCTGGACTGCTTCGGCAATCGTTCAAGACCTTTCCGCGGCGACGCAGAATCCGCGAGCTCGAAGCGACGATTCTCGATAATCCCTCGGCTGGCAATTACGAGGAACTCGCCGATCTTTATCTCGATGAAAAGAAGTTTGCAAGGGCGCGCGAGTGTTACAACAAGTCAATTTCCGCGCGGACCGATTCGCTTGATCCGTTCTATCGTCGCGGAATTGCGGAGGTGGAACTTGGCGATTTCACCGCTGCGGTCCCCGACCTCGAGCGCGTAGTCGAGAAAGATCCTGGCTACGATTTTCACCGCGCAATCGGATTGCTGGCCCATGCCTGTGCGGAAACCGGCAGGCCGGAACAAGCCAATACGCTATTTCGCCAGGCAACGCAAATCTCGACGCTCTCTGAAACTTATTTGAATTACGCGAAGTTCCTGGCGTCGCAGGGGCGAAATGCGGAAGCGCGTGAATGGACGCAACGTATTCTGGCGAAAAAACCCACGCTACCCGGATATCTGCGCCGCCGGGAAAGGCCCTGGTTCAGAAGAGCCAAAGGCTTGTTGAAGCAATTACCTGCATAACCACACGGGAGCTAAAGTAAATCCAGCGCGGAGCGATTTTCTCGCGCCACCTGTTTCATTGTGCAGTGCTCGGGATTTTTGTCGGGCCGCCAGCGCAGGAATTTTGTTCCGTGACGAAAACGCCCGCCGGCGAAGTGGTCGAATTGCACTTCGACCACAAGCTTGGGTACGAGGGGTTTCCATTCCATGGAGCGTTTGGTGCTCCAGCGGCTCAGGCCTCCGGGCGCTTTGCCGGTGAATCCTGGCGCCTCGATCATGCTCTCAAGCTTTTTTGTGAGTGCCGGACGTTCCTCAGCTTTGATCGATGATGTGAATCCAACATGATCGAGTTGGCCTTCATCGTTGTAGAGTCCCAGCAGCAGTGACCCGACCAGCGGCTTCTTTTCGAGGTAGCGAAATCCTCCGACGACGCAATCCGCCGTGCGCTGACGTTTGATTTTTTCCATTCCGGTTCGCGTGCCAGATTGATAAGGCAAGTCGCGGCGTTTCGCCACCACGCCATCGAGCGCGACCCCCATGTGGAACCACTTGCGCGCGATTGCCAGATCTTCGGTCGTGGGCGAAAGACGAATGGTTTTATTTCCTTTCAAGTATCGCTTTGCAAATTGCTCAAGATTCTCCCGCCGGTCTTCAAGAGAAGACTTCACGAGAGACCGTCCGGAGTCATCGACCAGAAGATCGAAGATGATGTAGGTGGAAGGCGTTTCATTACTCAATTTCTGGACGCGGCTTGCAGCGGGATGAATTCGCATCAGCAAATGATCGAAGGACAACGAGCCGTCAATTGGAATGACGATCTCACCATCGAGCACGAATTGTTCCGAAGCAAGCTCATTAAGCGCACCCACGAGCTCAGGGAAATATCGCGTCAGGGGCTTGCCGCCTTTCGACATCAGTTCAATTTTTTTGTGATCACGAAAGCTGAGGCAGCGAAAGCCATCCCATTTAGGCTCATACTGCCACTCCGCGCCAACGGGCAATTCGCTCGCGGGCTGCGCTTCCATGGGCAGGTACTTCTTGCTAAGGGGTAAAGCCATTCGGATTCCTTGCAACTCCGGATAGGATGCTCATGCTTCATACTTCGTTAGTACGATTCACGTGACCACGGCATGAGTGCTCCGCCCGATCAGCGCAACCAGCCGTCCTGATAAACTTTTTGCGTGTCCAAAGTCACTCATCTTGAGTGCACAAAGTGCGGCGCGCAGCTAACAGCCAATGTACCCCAGAACGTATGTGGAAAAGACGGCGGCGTTCTTTTCGCCCGCTACGATCTTAGCTCGATTAAGGCGACATTTAGACCGGAAGCCCTTCGCGGTCGGGTAGCGACCCTCTGGCGGTATCGCGAGGTTCTGCCCGAGGTCGAGCCGGTTTCACTGGGCGAGGGTTTTACGCCACTACTTCCCAGCCGCGAATTCTCTAATGTGTGGATCAAGGATGAAGGCCTGAATCCCACCGGCTCGTTCAAGGCGCGCGGCGTTTCGGCCGCGATCAGCGTCGCCCGATCTCTGGGAATAAAGAAGGTCGCTATGCCTTCCGCGGGAAATGCCGGAAGCGCGCTGGCGGCGTACGCGGCGGCGGCAAAGATTGAAGCGCACATTTTCATGCCTCGCGATGTGCCTCTTGCCAACCGGGTGGAATGCGAAGTCTATGGAGCGAACGTCACGTTGGTCGATGGGCTAATCAGCGATTGCGCGCGCATCGTGAGCGAACGTAAAGAAGCGGAAGGATGGTTCGATCTTTCCACATTGAAGGAGCCGTATCGAGTCGAGGGAAAGAAAACGATGGCTTACGAGCTTTTCGAGCAGCTCGGCGGCGAGCTTCCCGATGCGGTGATTTTTCCAAGCGGCGGCGGAGTGGGGGTGATCGGAATGTGGAAGGCGTTCGATGAAATGGAACAACTCGGCTGGACCACTGGCAAAAGGCGACCGCGCATGATTGCCGCCCAGGCTGCAGGGTGCGCGCCGATCGTGAAGGCTTGGGAAGAGCACGAAAGCTACGCGGAAATGTGGAAAGACGGCTCGACAATCGCCGCCGGACTTCGCGTCCCCAAACCGTATGGAGACTATCTGGTGCTCGATATTCTTAAGTGCAGCGAAGGTACCGCCGTCGCAGTCGGCGACGACGATATTAAGGATGCGGTCCGGCGCTGGGGCAAACGGGAGGGAATTTTTGCCGCGCCGGAAGGAGCGGCGAGCCTGGAGGCATATCGCAAGCTTCGAACCTCGGAATTTCTTTCAGAGAACGACAGAGTCGTTCTGTTCAACACCGGAATAGGGTTGAAATATCTTGACGTCCTGCAGGAACAAGAGATTCCGGCATCCCGGCAGATCGGCGGAATAATCGGGCCTTATTGACACCGGTCGCCTGCGACTTCATACCCTGACGCAGTCCGCTACATGAATCCGAGCCATCGGTGCTACATTTTCTTTAGAAGAAGTCACTCACGATCATGGAATACCGGCTGATCCTGATCAACCTGCTTGTGAAGCTCGGCGTGGCTGCCGCCCTCGCTGCCGCGCTGGTGCGCTCGATTGAGTTCAAGTCATTGTTATTTCGCGAAAACCGGTCAATCAAGGACCGCCTGTATCTTGCCTTGTGGCTGGCCATTTCGGAATGGGTCGGATTCCATCTTGCGCTCGGCATCTGGGTCAGGTTTGGCGCGGAGAGCACCTTCGCCGGCGATCTCTCCTTCGAGGCCACAGTTTTGCTGGGCGTGATTGCCGGGCGTTTTGCCGGTGTCACCGGCGGGGTGCTTCTCGCTTTATTTAATGGCGCCTGGGTGATGGTTCCGGTGAATGTAGTCGTCGGCCTTGTTTCCGGGCAGCTACGCGAATTCGCACCCAATCGCGAAGAAGTGTGGCGGTTTTCTCCTTTTAATTACCTCAGCATTTTTCGCTGGATGCGGCGTGGCGAAACCCGGCCGAGCTTCTCCGATTGGCAAATGATGTTTCTGTTCGCCATTATCGCGCTGCGCTTTCTGCGAAATGCCGCATTGCACTGGCTGCCCGGTTACACCTATGCTCCGCACCCACTGTGGGTGGACGTATTGATTTACGCAACTTCCGTCATCGTGATCGTGATTGAGCTGAAGATCTGGAACGGCGTGCGTCTGCAGATCAAATTGGAAGAACAGGAGCAGATGCTGCTCACCGCACGCATGGCGGCGCTGCAAAACCAGATCAATCCGCATTTTCTGTTTAACACGTTGAATTCAGTTTCGTCGCTGGTACGCGTGAATCCTGATACCGCGCGCGAATTGATCATCAAACTGGCTACGATTTTGCGACGGCTTCTGCACAGTAGTGACGCCTTCGTTGCCCTGCAGGAAGAAATTGATTTCATTGATAACTATCTAGACATTGAAGTGGTCCGTTTCGGCGCCGACAAGCTGAGAGTTGTCAAGGAACTCGATCCTGATTCGCTCGATGTGATGGTGCCGAGCATGTTGCTGCAGCCGCTGGTCGAAAATTCCATCAAGCACGGACTCTCGTCGAAAATCGACGGAGGCAGTATTTATTTGCGCAGCAAACTTTCCGATTCACACGTGACCATCGAAGTCGAGGATGATGGCGTGGGCATGGGGTCCGCGTACTTCCTTGAGCCTCCCAGCGGTTTTGGCGAAGGTGGAATTGGAATGGCGAACGTGGCGGAGAGGCTTAAAGTCCTGTACGGAGAAAGCGCACGCATGACGGTTGACAGCCCAAATGGGAAGGGAACGCTAGTGCGCTTGCGACTGCCGATTCTCCCGGGAGATTCTAAGCTCGCAGTCGTTTATGAGGAACGTTCCAGCACGCGTCGATAGAACTCTTCATACTGCGGAATAATCTTTGTTGTGCAGAAACGCGCACGCGCTGCCTCGCGACACTGTTTTCCCACCGCGCGAAGCCTACTTTCATCTCTGAGAATTTCAATTGCATAACGCGCCATCGTGTCCACGTCGCCGACTTCGGCGAGGAATCCGCTCTTTTCGTGTTCTACCACCTCGGGCACGCCGCCGACGCGCGTGACGATGGGAACAACCTCGGAGGCCATGGCTTCGAGCGCCACCAGGCCAAAAGATTCGAGCTGACTTGGCAGCAGCAGAACGTCCGAAATTGCCAGCGTTTCGTAAACCTGTTCGCGCTTACCGAGAAAAATCACGTCGTCGTGGATCCCTTTCTGCACCGCAAGCCACTCCGCTGGAGATCGATCCGGGCCGTCTCCCATCAGTAAGAGTTTCGAAGGGATCTGTTTCCTCACGCGATCAAAAATTTCGATCACATCTGTAACCCGCTTCACTGGACGAAAGTTCGAAATGTGAATCAGAATGCGCTCGCCATTCGGCGCATATTCCGCGCGCCGCTCGGAGGCGTTTTTTTCTCGACAGTACACATCGCAATTCACGAAGTTGTAAATCACTTGAATATTGTTCTTGATATCGAACTCGCGCAAGGTTCGCTCACGCAGATATTCTGAAATCGCGGTTACTCCGTCGCTCTGCTCGATGGAAAAACGCGTGATCGGCAAATAAGAACGGTCCTGACCGACGAGCGTGATGTCGGTTCCGTGCAGAGTAGTTACGAACGGCAGCTTGCGACGCTTCGGCCCGGCGGCCAGCATTTGCCGTGCGAGCATCGCGCTTACGGAATGCGGGATCGCGTAGTGCACGTGCAGTAAATCAAGCTCATACAGTTCAGAAACTTCCGCCATACGCGTGGCAAGCGCTAAATCGTAAGGAGGGTAGTCGAACAGCGGATAACGTGAGACTTCGACTTCGTGGTAATGAATGTTAGCTGCGGGCCGGTTCAGGCGAATGGGCTGGGCGTAAGAGATGAAATGAACTTCGTGTCCCCGCTGGGCCAGTTCCAGGCCGAGTTCGGTAGCGACTACGCCGCTGCCGCCATACGTTGGGTAGCCAGTGATGGCGATCTTCAGCTTATCGCGCATGTCCCATTCGATGGGGAAAGCGGAGCAAGGATTCGGATTTTAAGTGGCAGCAGAGCTTAGGCGCCTTCGGTCGCAGCCTTGGAGAAGCCTTTGTCGATTTTCTCCAGGTACTCTTGCAGGCGTAGCTGGATATCGTTCTCAAGCGCGGTGAATTCAATTCCCATGCCCACGCCCGGGTCGCTGGTACGCACAACCGCACTGGTCTTGATCTTGTCCGAATCGAGCCAGAAGGTAATGATGATATCGGTCTCAATACTCAAAGGAGAGAAAGTTTCTACGTAGCACCCGCGTCCCCCGATATCGGTCGCGCTGCACTGCATGTGCGGGCGGCGGGTATCTTCAAAACTGATCACCATCGGGAAATTCACTTTGTGGCGAATAAAACGCCGCTTTTCCGATCCCACTTTGACCAGCTTGCGTTTGTTTTCCTTCGTAATGTCGCCCCAGGGAGTGGTCTGGTCCGGAAGGATCTGGACTCCAGCTTTGTTTGTGCGCGGTATACTCGACGGGTTTGACCAAACGACTTTGAAGCGCGCCTTTTTCTCGGCGTATTGAATGCCGATTATGTCGCCGATCTTAAGGCAGTGATGCAAATTCGTGAGCTGTGCACCGTCATTGCTCAGACTGCCTGCCAACGCGCTTTGAAAAAAAGGTTTGCCGTCCGCATCCATTCCCCAGATGCGAACAGGGATATCGGCTGGAACTCGTGTTTCCGGTCGCTTTTCCATGAATCGAGCATCATCTTAGCTTGCAAGCGAATCGACCCGAAAGTAACCGTTAGTCACAAGCTCGTACTCGAAGGTGCTACGACTTGTGGGGTTGGTGCGGCGGATTGCGCGAAATCGCGGTAGGAAACCAGCTCAATCTGCTCCCGGCGGAGCATTTCTTTCGTTTCATCGGAAGTGAGAATCTGCAGCTCCTTTTCGCGCGAGGCGCGCAAACGTGTCTTGATCCTGGCGAGGTCGGCGTCGTTGTATCCTGGGTGGCTTACAAACTCCCAGGTGCCCTCAGGAAGGTTTTCGATGAGCGCACGAAAAGTTGAAATGGTCAGACCGCCGGTTGCGATGATGCCGATGCAGCCATTAGGGGTGAGCACGCCGGCGTCGTCCAGCGCCTGGCGAAAGTTTTTTTGAAATGAGCGCAGAATGCCGAACTGGAAACGTCGCTTCCAGTTGCGGGCGCTTGCAAACAGCAGTGGCTCGAATGGATTCCGCACGGCGCGGATGCCGCATTTTTTGGCTGCGCGCATCATGGGGCGAAAGACCGCAGGAAATATGTGCGTGTGCTTGTGCGAATCAAGATGCGTAACCTGAATACCTGCGGATTGTAGTTTCTGGATCTGCGCGGTGATCTCAGCTTCGATCTGATCTTCGTCGAGACGGCGGCCAGCGGCGCGGCAGGCAAAACTTACGATGCTCTCGCGAAAACTTGGCGTGCCGGAGTTGGAGACCGCCAAAGTCGAAACCTGCGCTAAATCCAGTAAGGGCGATGCATCCACCAGCAGCGTGTGGCAGCCGATGCTGAGCCTCGGAGTTTGTTTCGCCAATGCGACGGCACCTTCGAATGCAGCTCCGCCCGCCATGAGCGTAGAAGAGGTGACAATGCCATGCTGGTGCGCTTCGATAATGCCGCGGTTCACGCCTCGCGTTAGGCCGAAGTCGTCTGCATTCACAATGAGCCGGCGCATCGGTTCGAGTCTAGCAGGCGAGATTAATAGAGGGAGCGTTGCTCAGAAATCTGCTCTACAAGATCGGGAGCGCGGCCGCTTTCCATGACCTTCGTAATCCCGCTCCCGAGATTTTCGTAGCTGGGGTATCGGCCTCGTGGCTATGTTTCTGGGGATCGCCTTCACGTGGGGATGACGGCGAACCTGTACCATCATGCTTCGCAATGTATGTTGCTGTTTAATGTTGGCGGTATGCTCTTCAATCTGCTCGCCGGTCGCCGTTGCCCAGCATAGCGATCCGCGCGAAACCAAGTTACTCGTGCTTGAGCGCATGTGGAATGAAGCGCAGGTCAACCGCGATGCGGCCGCGCTCGACGCCTTAGTGGACAGCCGATTCGTCAACACCGAGTGGGATGGAGGGGTCAGCGACAAGCAGCATTTCCTGGCTGACATTAAAGACCCGTTGTTCAAGCCGTCCCTGGTCACCATTCAAGACGTCAAAATGAATTTCTTCGGAACTACTGCCGTCGTTACCGGCACCTATCACACGCAAGGCACCTACAAGGGCAAAGCCTACGACCATGTCGGGCGCTTCACCGACACATGGGTGCAGGATGGCGACAAATGGCTATGCGTCGCCAGCCACACCAGCCTGATAAAGAAGTAGCCGGTAGCGCCTCTCGAATTGCTTTCTTAAACCTGCAGGTTCAGATCACGCGTGGTGATTTAGAATCGTTAAGTCCCAAGCGGGCGGTTAGCTCAGCTGGTTAGA
>DATIYR010000364.1:0-10963 GCA_035517535.1 Terriglobales bacterium | reverse complement strand
GCCGATCGGTTCGACCGTCGATTTCACGATTTCATTTCCCGCGGACGTAGTGGGTTCCGACGCCGACGTCAAGGTGCAGTGCCGTGGCCGCGTTGCACGCACCAGCGCAGAAGGCGCGCGCCGGGGAGTGGGTGTAGTGATCGATGAGTATCACTTTGAACGGCGCTGAGGGTTAGGAGCAGAAGTCGGGCAGGAATGTCCGGCGAACAAACATGGCAAGCGCTGCTTTGAGCACGGGAGAAGCGAGAGTGGCCCCTCCGGAACTGGAGAGCAGGGAACAATTCATTCGTGTCATCGTGGCCGACTCGCAGGCGATCTTCCGCGCCGGGCTGCGCAAAATTTTTGCGGTTGAAGATGACATCCGCGTTGTGGGTCAGGCGGAGACCCTGGAGCAGGCGGTCTCTGCGGCGAAGAAATTTTCGGCGGAAATTCTGATCTTCGAAGCCGCGCTGGCCGAAAATCCCATCGAAGCTGCGCAGGAAATCATGAAAACAGCGCCCGGGTTGCGGCTAGTGGTCGTGACCGAAGCGCCGGAACAGGAGCTGACGCTGGAGTTGTTCCGGCGCGGCGCGCATTCGATTGTCTCCCGCGAAATCGATTCCGAAGTTTTTGTCGAATGCCTGCGCACGGTGGCGAAAGGTGAGCCGTGGCTCGAGGCGCATGCCATGAAGTGGGTGATGGAAGCGTACCGCACGCAGGGCACGCGGCCGCATGGCGGACGCTCGAAGGTGCAGCTTACCCCGAAAGAGTCGCTGATCGTTTCTTGCGTGACGCAGGGGATGAAGAACAAAGAGATCGCCGCGCGTGTGGGCACGACCGAGCAGGTGGTGAAAAATTATTTGCGCAAAGTTTATGACAAGCTGGGCGTGGCGGATCGTCTGGAACTGGCGTTGTACTGCTTGAATAATCGAGTACTGCTGGATAAAGCGCCTGCGGTTCCGCCTCCACCCGCTCAACCGCAAACCAAAGAGCCGGCCGTCGTTGATAGTGAGATTGCCGACACCAACAATCACACGAATTAACTTTCAGCTCGCCTGATTTATCAGTGCGCCAGTGTTTGAGTTGCAGCAGGCACCGCATCTCCCTAAAATCGAAACAAGCTCCTGAAACGTTGCGCCGGAGAGATGGCCGAGTGGCTGAAGGCGCACGCTTGGAAAGCGTGTTTAGGGGAAACTCTAACGTGGGTTCGAATCCCACTCTCTCCGCCATTACCTTTGTTATCTAGCGCTTATAAGCCGGTGATACCTACACTGATTCCGAGTTGGATCGGGGGCTATCGCTATGGGCAAACACCAAAAGCAAAGAAGTCAACCTCACCAAGAGAGTTCAAACCAGAAAGGGCCTGCGCTACTGCCCCGTGGTCCTTTCTCCGAACGGGCGCGTTAAACCTGATTGGGTCATTATTAATGGCCAACAAGAGCGCCATCCCGCGGGTGCATATTACGTAGAGTGGCGCCAGAACGGCCGACGGATGCGCCGTTCCGTTGGCAGCGATGCCCAAGATGCTATCGCCAAACGCCAGCGCAAACAAGCCGAGCTAAACGCCGTAAACAACGGTGTCCCCATAGTCCCAAGCAATGGGCGCCGTTCACTCGCCGAGACGGTCGCTGACTACCTCGAGGAAATCGAGTTCACGAAAAAGAGTAAGACGCACGCTGCGTACCGACTTTGTCGCCTCCAATGGCATGACGTAGTGCTGTGACGACAGTCGGAGCCCGGTCCCAAGACGACCCGTGCTTCGGTTTCGGGATTGATGGTAGCTTTCAGCCACGGAATATCGGATTCTATTCGCGACAATTGTCATTCTCACGGGTTGGGGGGATGGTTATGTGTCGCTCTCCGCCGAGCGGTTTTGGACCAATGCCGTGGCGGAGCTGACGATTGTTCCCCTTATCGTGCTCTGTGGCTCAAACGGTGCCTCTTGGATCAAAAATGCGAGTCTAGGTCGGTGTTTTGAGGCTGCGTTATTGATGTTCGATCGAAGCTGCGTAATGCGAATGCCTGCAAGCGATGACGCGCCGGGCGAGTTCCGCTGCCCCTCGATCGTGCCGACCTGATGCTTTTTTGCTAGCCTTTCGTTATGCATGGAAGTCTGTTGCGAGTTGTGGCGCTTATATCGCTCGTGTCTCTACCATCTCTGCTAGCGCAAAAGAACGCTGTGCGTGCGGGCAGCGCCGCGAATGCGAGCCTTACTTCCTATTTGAGACAAGCAACGGTCGCAATGCATCTCGGCGATAACGCCACTGCTGAAAAAAACTTCCGTCGGGCCCTCGCAATTGATCCGCAATCCCTGGACGCCCTCAATAATCTGGGTATTGTGCTGTCGCGCCTCGGCAAACCAGCTGATGCTATTCCTTTCTATGAGCAGGCGCTGAAAATTCGCCCTTATCCGGTCACTGAGCTCAATTTGGCGATCGCCTATTTTAAAACTGAGCAATATGCGAAGACCTGGAACGCGCTCCAGCCGCTAGCGTCCGCCCCATCTGCCGATTTTCAGGTGCTCGATTTGGCCGGTCTTTCGTTGTTCGCGCTCGATCGATACCCAGAGGCGGCCCAATACCTGGAGCGTGCAAATCAGGCGCAACCGTCGGATTTGGAAACGCTGAACATGTTGGGCAAAGCTTACCTGCACACGAAAAACTACAAAGCGCTCACCAGCGTCTTTGCCCGCATCATCAAGCTGGATCCGAACTCGGCGGCGGCGCACGTCATGATGGGAACCGCTTATGACGATATGCAAAAACGGTCTGACGCAATCAAGGAATACCAACTCGCCGAGCAAGCGGATCCGAACTTCGAAGGTGTGCACTCCGGACTTGGGTATTTGTATTTCCGTCAGGGAGAGATGGATCTGGCGCAGAAGGAATTTCAGGCCGAACTACAGCGCTTTCCAAACGATCCGGTTTCGAATTGCTATCTAGGCGAAATTCTATTGAATCGGGGCCGGGCAAAGGACGCGGCGCCATATTTTCATGCGTCACTGAAAACGAATCCGCGATACGTCGAGGCGCTTCTCGGTCTGAGTAGAACTGAGCTTGCCCTGAATAAGCCGAAAGACGCAGTCCAGCCTTTGCGCAGAGCCGAGGAAATCGAGCCCCAAAATTTTCAAGTTCACTACGTTCTAGGAACCGCTTTGCGCCAGATAGGGGAAACTGCGGAGGCAGCCCGCGAACAGAAAATCTCGCTGGATATCCAAGAAAAAGCGCGCGAGGCCGTAATAAAGAAGAACGAGAGTCGCTGAACTGCCAGGTGCATTCGGTAAAGACAATCGTAAAAAGAAAGGCGCACGCGATTGCGTGCGCCAGGTAAATTCCGAATGGCAATTTAGAATTGCACTTTCGCACCCAACTGCAAAGTGCGCGGATCGTGCCAGGAATTCACTTGTCCAAATGTCGAGCTGTTTATGTTTACATCGAGTCCGTCGGATCCGCAGCCGCATCCGCCGGGGTTGCCGTGATTGAAGGTATTAAAGGTCTCAAGCCGAAGCTGCACACCAACTCGCTCGGCGAATCTGAAATTCTTGATCAGCGACATATCCCACAACTGAAAGCCTGGACCTAGTACTGTGCCAGGCTGTTCATCGCCGAAGTGCCCAGCAGCCGCAACAAAAGCTGCAGTATTGAAAAATTCAGCTGCAGTTTTCGGGCCGTGTGGGTCGCCGATCAAGTCCGTTCTGATTTGAGTCGCAGTTGCGCTGTCGCGCGCTAAGTTCAGGCCAGAAAGGTTGTTCACAGCGGTAGCAAACGGGTCGCTACTTTGAACCACCGTTACTGACTGACCGGTCTGAAAGTTCGTAATTCCAGAGAGTTCCCACCCGCCGAGCAAATGGCCGACTATTCCAGTTTGATTCCTGTAGAAGGGGAAATCGTACAGGTAACTAATAACTAAAATCTGAGGCGTGTTAAGTGCAGATAACCCATAGTTGGAACTCAAATCGTATGTATCCGGAGCCCCCAAACTACGGTCTTGAGGCATGGTCGTGAGCAGTTTCGACCACGTATACGCTAATCCAAAGGTCAATCCATTGGTAAAGCGCCGATTCAATGAAATTTGCAGTGAGTTGTAATTGCTGGTGAACACGGGATTCCGCGAGACGATAGATTGGTAACCGAGGTATGGGACGAGCGCGTTCGCATCTACGGTCGGATTCGCCAAACGAGCTGCTACCGTCGGTTGATTGATGTCCATGTCGCCGAGCAGGTGATTGCCCCGAGTGCCGACATAACCGACCTCCATGACAGTGTTGCGCATTAACTCGTGTTGAACTGAAAAATTATAATCTTGGTAACTGGGTACCTTGAATGCAGGCGTTCCCGTCACGGTAAGATTTACTGGGCCAACAGGAGCGGCTGCGGGGGCACCTCCCGCTCCTAACGGATTGTCGAACAGATTCAAGCTAGCCGTCCCGTTGTTGTTAATTGTCGTAGTCTGAACAAGAGGCGGATCATCAAAAGCATTCTGTTCCCAGATGCCATTCAGGGTGCGATCGTAGAACACACCGTACCCTGCACGCACTGCCCACTTTCCGTTTCCGAACGGATCATAAGCCAGGCCAAACCGTGGACCCCAGTTGTTATTCGAGCTGGGATCCACCTTGCTGCCGAAGGGCGAACAGGTCACCAGTGGACCAACTGCTTTCGCCGCGGAGCACGCTGCGCCGGTGGGGAAAATTAATCCATTGGCGTAGGTAGCGGCGTTAGCACCAGGACTAGTCATCTGACCATTGACTGTGCTTATTGTCGGCGCATTCGCAGGATTGAATGCCGCTGGGTCGAAGTTCAGCAAGGTGTTGTTGCTGTCCGAAGGCGACGGGAAATAGCTGTAGCGCACGCCTAAATTCAGAGTCAGCTTTCGAGTGACTTTCCAGTCGTCCTGTACATAGGCTTCAAAATTCACGTAGTTTAGATATGGGATGGTGTCTTTGTTCGGCTGGGAATAACTAGCCGCCTGCCCCAACAGAAAGTTCGCGAACTCTGGATCTCCGTTGGCATTCGAAAACGTAAAAGTCGCCTCTCCAGAAGAGGCGTTCTCGGTTTTTACCATCCACATCGATGTGAAACCTGTCCGGATGGTGTGATTGCCGTGCTGAATCGACAGGTTATCGAATATGTTCCTGTCTTTGTTACGCTCAAAATATGGTGCGTTCGTGTTGGTTAGGCCAGCGGCACCTGAGGCAAATGTGATATTGGGCGCCCGCCCGTAGGGGTCGGCATACTTCGTGTTATTGGTCAGCTTGCTCGTAAAAGATGTTGCATCGGCAATCGCGCTGACCAAATTGGAGTTGATGGCGCCATACGCGTCCACGAATTCAACCTCGTTGACAATCTTCGGCGATAATGTCGCGCTGGCATTGATGACCAGATTGCGTCCGGGTGCATTCAAGTCCGTGGTTTCAACCCCCGGGTAGTTGGCAGCGCCCCAAAGTCCGAAGGGGAAATTCTGCGGCACGGAATCTTGCATAAAGCGGGCGAACAGATGTACTTTATCGCCGACGTTCTGATCAAGCCGAATATCGTCTTCGCGGAAATTATTCAGCTGGCTGTAGTTGGTGATCAGCTGCCCGGTCGAGTTGGCGGGGTTGGCGGTCATAAATCCATTCAAATAGGCGGCCGCGTTCTTGCTAAAGCAGGTTGGGCTGATAGTAGAAGTCCCGCCCGAAGTAGTTACGCACCCAGCTGGAGCAACGGGAATCGGGCCTGTAAACGTTCCACTCAGCTCCGCCGCTGTCGGAACCGTAATAGTGTTAGTGCCGGGAGTACTTGCCTTCCGCCACTCCTCAGACCAGAAAAAGAAAGTCTTATTTTTTTCGGGATGATAAAGTTTGGGAATAAATAGCGGGCCGCCGAGAGTGAAACCAAAATCGTTGTAATGTTCAACCGGGGTTAAATTCTGAGATACAGGTTGTCCGGCAGCGATATTAGCTCTCCCCCCGAAGGTATTCGCGTTGAAGAAGTTGTTGCGGTTGAATTCGTATGCGTCGCCATGAAACTGGTTCGTTCCTGATTTGGTCGCGAGCACGACTTGACCACCGCCGCTGCGCCCAAATGAGGCGTCGTAATTGCTGCGTTCAAGAGTAAATTCCTGGATTGCGTCGATGGTGGGCGTGTTCAGCAACGTACCGTTTGAACCGCTGTCATTGATGTCTGCCCCGTCGACTGTCCAATTATTCGCTCCGGTACGCGCCCCGTTGACCGAAACTTGCGTGTTGTTCTCGAGCCCAAAACCGACTTTATCGGGTAGCTGGCTTGAGACACCGGGTTGCAGGAGAACAAGCTGTTCGAAATTGCGATTGTTTAGCGCCAATCCCCGGACCTGCTCACCTGTGACTGTCCCTGATTCTTCCGCCGTGGTGGTTTGAATTGCGGTGTTCTCGGCGGTTACTTCGACGCTGGTGTTCAATTCGCCAGTCTTCAGTTGAACGTCCAACGTATGCTTCTCGGCCACGTTGAGCGTTACGTCTTGCGCCACGTAGGTCTCGAAGCCGCTGCTCTTCACCGTCACCGTGTAGCGGCCTGCGGGGAGATTGGTGATATTAAAATTTCCCGTGCTGGTCGTAGCGACTGTGCGCACGTTGGCACCCGTTTCATCGTTGTGTACCACGATTGTCGCGCCGGGCACGACAGCGCCGCTTGGGTCCGTCACTGTTCCGGTGAGGGTCGCGGCCAATTCTTGTGCCAGGGCCACACTCGAGACACTCAGCAGAAGCGCGAATGCGAGCCACTTTCCGATGTTCATGTGAAGGGACCTCCGGGAGGGGACTCAAACTGCTCAAAAAAGTTGTTTGAAAAATGCTATAGAGCAGATGAATGACCGTCGTCAAGCAAAATTCCGCAAATTCTTGAAAGAAAGCAGAATGAAAGTGCGGGCCAGCCACACACGGGAGCAATTCCGGCCGATGATTGCATATGCAACTCTCGGATTGTGAGCTGGATTAGCGCATCGAACTATGACACTAGCTCCGGGGCGGAGCTGTCGCAACTACGAAAAGACGTCAGTCTGCTTTCCTGTTTTGTGCATTTTACATCGACTCATTCGGGTTGCTTCCCATGCTGTTCGCTATATAGCAAGCTGCACCAAATTAAGGTCGGCTCTTTGCATTGTGCGCTTTCGCAGTGTTCGGGGACACCGAATTCCTGTCATCCCAGTCGCTTGATTGAACGCTATAATTTTGGCGATCATCGTGTTCTCGATAATTCCCCTTTTACTCGTTTTTCTTGCCAACGCCCTATGGGCGCAGGTGCCGGAATTCGAAGATGTCTCACGCGACGTCGGCCTGACCGTTCCGCACATTTCCAGCCCTGATAAACAGTACATCGTCGAGTCCATGAGCGGTGGTGTTGGACTGATCGATTGCGACAACGACGGTAAACTCGACGTCGTTGTAGTTAACGGATCGACAATCGAACACTATCGTCAGGGCGGGGATCCGATGGTAACGCTCTATCACCAAGACGCAGGGTTCAAGTTCAGAGATATCACGAAGTCGGCTGGTCTGACCCGAAAGGGGTGGGGCATGGGGGTGGCCGTCGCTGATTATGACAACGATGGCCTGCCCGATCTCTACGTGACCGGTTACGGTGGGAACGCTTTGTACCACAATCTGGGGAATTGCAAGTTCGAAGACGTGACGGATAAAGCTGGTGTCGCGGGGGGTGGTTTCAGCACGGGCGCCGCTTGGGCAGATTACGACCGCGACGGACGCGTCGATCTTTTCGTTTCGCGCTACGTGCATTTCGACATGAATAAACTTCCCACGTTCGGCAGTAATGAAAAACCCTGCACGTTCAAGGGAATTCGCGTTCAGTGCGGACCTTGGGGAATGGAAGGCGAGAGCGATCTTCTATATCACAACCGTGGCGACGGCACCTTTGAAGAGGTTTCCAAAAAAGCAGGAGTTAATGACCCGGACCGCTATTATGGGCTCGGGGTCGAATGGGGCGACTACGATGACGACGGCTGGCCTGATTTGTACGTCGCCAATGATTCCGGACCCAACTATCTTTATCACAACCAGCATGATGGAACCTTTGAAGATGTCGGCATGTTGGCCGGAGTCGCCGTGAGTGGGGACGGCTTACAGCAGGGCTCCATGGGAGTTGATTGGGGCGACTACTTGCACGATGGCCATATAGGAATGTTCGTCACCAATTTCACAGAGCAGCCGGACACCTTGTATCGTAACCTCGGAAAAAATGAATTCAACGACGTGACCTGGGCGGCAAAGCTCGCGCAACCAACCTATCTGAACGTTGGCTGGGGTACTGCTTTCGTGGATCTTCTCAACTCTGGCTGGCTCGATATTTTTATCGCCAACGGTCACGTATATCCACAGATGGACCAAGTTGCAGGAGCCGCGCGCTACCGTGAGGCGATGCAACTTTTTCGCAACCGTGGTGACGGGACATTTGAGGACATCTCAAAAGTATTTGCGAGTATTCCGGATGCTTCTCGCCGGGGCGCCGCAGTGGGAGATCTCAACAATGATGGAAATGTCGATATCATCGTTCTGGATATGGACGGGCCGCCGCAGTTTCTTCTAAATGTCACGCATAATCAGAATCATCGAGTGCTATTCAAACTCGTAGGTACCAAGAGCAACAAAATGGCGATTGGTGCGAAGGTCAAAGTAACGGCTGGCAAACTTGTGCAGACGTCCGAAGTCCGTGCGGGCGGCAGCTATCTCTCGAGCAACGATCCTCGGTTACACTTCGGCCTATCCCGTGAAAACAAAATGGAAGAAGTCGAAATCCGGTGGCCGAGTGGCGAAAAAGAGATCTTGAAAGATGTTCCTGCCGATTTCATTTATACGGTTACCGAAGGAAAAGGTGTAACTGGGCGCGTCCCTCTCTCGGTGGCACAGTAGAGGTTCTCTCGGCTTCTTTCGGGATCGGCATGCGTACTCGCACAACAGCGCAATGGAAACGCAGGTAGAGTGTTGCCGTGACCATCACGATGTAGAGCAACGCGAGAACAACAAAGAAACCACGAACCTGACGTTTCTTTGTTCGTTCGCTTACCTCGAGACCCTGAACAGCGTGTGCCCAACCGCGACTGAAGATAAACCACACCCCAGTATACGACCCCTAGAGCCCTGATCCGGGCCACAAAGCCATTCTCTACAAAACGAGTCTCCCGTAAACCGATTGCACTGCTACAGTCCAGGGTAACCCTGATTCAGACGAAAATGTTATGCAGATAGTATTCGTGGCCGGTTAACGGGCCACTCGGAAGTCAGTTTCTGAAATCAGGCGTTTATCACTCATTGACCCGGTCGTGGCTCCTCAATGAGTGATATGGAGATTTATCATCATTGGCCGTCGGGATAGAATGTGCGGCATGCCGGGGTGGTTTGAAAGATGGCAGGCACGGCAAGCTCAACTGGCAGAAGGTGCCGACGCCGACCTCATGCAGTCAAATCGGCGACGATTCAAAATTGCGTTCGGTCTGATCGGTCTCGCTTTCGGGTTGGGACTTCTCGATGCAAGATTCCACCTCGCAGCTCCACTGAGAACTGTTCTTACAGTCATCGCGGGGATTTCTGGTGTTGTCGGCCTCGTACTCGTCAAGTGGGCGCAGCAGGAGCACGCCTTCCTAACACGCCCCGAAGGCCCACCAGAAATATTGAAAAATACGCCAGACTAGCTCAACACCGTCGTTGACCTTAGAGCGGGGTCTTGAGTGTTATGGGGATTTATCGCCAACGACGAATCGATCTACCTACCGACGGTAAAGGTTGCCGAATACACGTGCCTCGCGCCTTTCTGCCGTCCGCTACACTTTACGTGGCCTGAACCAGACCAATAATCGAGTCGCAGCCGTAGCGTTCCTTTGTCATTAAGCCTAAATGGAAACTCCATCGACTTGCCGGCGTCCACCTCTACTGTCTGAGGATCGCTCCCAATGTCAGGCCCGTTTAGCAGGACACTCCACCGGCCATCGCGATTCACTTCAACCAAAAATGGCGACGGGGTAATTTCCAATGTGCCTGCTTTCGGGGACCACTGACCGAACTCGACACAGACATTTATGGGCCGAGGGCTCTTGTTTTCGAGTTTCCCCTGAATCTGCTCTTCCGGTTGAAAGTTCCGCTTAGGGATGCCGATTCTAACTTGAGCCGCAACATCGCATGACAAAAGCAATATCAGAATCGACCACATTTTCTTGGTCTTGGTCACGCGAAGAAGTATAGGGCAACTTAAAAGGGAATGAGTAATACGGCGATTTTGCAACAACTACGCGAAGAAACGGCGGGTCTGGCGATATATGCCAACACCGACTAGAAGCCCGCTTGTAATTCCAGTCACGCAGAAGATGACGATCAAGGCTCCAATTGTTCTGGTTGCGAAGTGCGCAGTTGGCGACAGCATCGTAGTGGCGAAATGGCAGAGAACCGTCGCGCTCATTACCCCAACCGCAAGAGATGACAACGCGAATACAAATCCCATTCTCTTTATGAAGTGAGGCACGAGCCCAAGGCCCGTAGCAATCGGGGGCATCGCAGCTTTTGTCAGCAGAGATAGTGAAGTGTACCGATCAAAGTAGTAAAGGAAAACCAGGGCCGCAACAACGCCAAACCAGAGCACCCATTGCTTATGCGTCACGTTCACAAGGTCTTGCAATCCTGAAAAAAATAGAAGCAGCCACAGTGCAGTCCACAAAGACCCCGTGGTCAGTTCCCATCCGGCGGATGTCGGAACGCGAGTTGTCATTCCTTCGAGCGCAAAGATGATCCCATACACAAGCAGTAATCCGGTTATGGATGCAAGAATGCTCGCTGCGCCGCGCAGAATGGTCACATGGGAATCGTAGCCGTTAGCATGGATGACGTAAACAGATGGGATGAGAAGGCCGGTCTCCAAACGGGATGCTATACGCTCCCAAGTTATCGACGTGCTTTAAGCACAAGAGATAAGGAGACCGGCAATGAAGAAGCTTAGCACTGCAGCAGCAAGCGGAATTGAGA
>DATIYR010000363.1:0-3493 GCA_035517535.1 Terriglobales bacterium | reverse complement strand
GTGATGCCCATATCTTCGTCCGCAAGCGCGGCATCGTAAATTTTCGGCACGATCGCGCTGGCCATGTGCTTGGCGCCTTCGATGCCGTGGAATGGTGAATCGGGTTGCAACGAAATGCAGCGGATATCCGGATTTAATTCTTTTAGACGCCGCGAGGTTCCCATGAATGTTCCGCTGGTGCCGAGCATGGCGACGAAGTGGGTGACGCGCCCTTCTGTTTGTTGCCAGATTTCTTCCGCTGTGCCATGGTAATGAGCTTGCCAGTTGGCATCGTTCGAATATTGGTCGGCGTAAAAATATTTTTGCGGCTCCGTTGCGTAGAGCTCGCGGGCTTTCAGGATCGCGCCATCGGAACCGTCGGCGGGATCGGTATAAATGATGTTTGCGCCGTAAGCGAAGAGAATCCGCTTGCGCTCGACGGAAACATTTTCCGGCATGCAGAGCGTGACCGGGAATCCTTCGGCGGCGCCGATCATTGCGTAGGCAATGCCGGTGTTGCCGCTGGTTGAGTCGAGCAAAGTTTTACCAGAAGTTAACTTTCCGTGGCGGCGGGCTTCCTTAACGATGTTGTAGGCGGCGCGGTCTTTGACCGATCCGCCAGGGTTGTACCACTCGGCTTTGCCGAGTAGCTGCACATTGGGGAACTCGCCGGCAATGCGTTCGAGACGCAGCAACGGCGTGTTACCGATACGGTCCAAACTCCGTTGACCCAGACTACGCTCGCCGAGCTTCGATGCTCCGCGAACTGACTCAGGTTCCACGACTTTGGTGGTTGAAGAACGCATGCACTTGTGACTATCGTAATGTCGCTTACAAACACATTTCGACGATAGTCGTTAGATTATAGAGGAGCGCTCCGGGATACAGTGGAGCGGGTATGCGTCGATCAGGTGACAGACGCATCTAAGACTGCAGGCGAGCTGTTAGCTGTTAGCTTCTTTAGCTAAGGCGAGTCTGATTTGGCTAAGAGCTAAAGGCTAAAAGCTTAGGAGCTGATTTCAAAAATGCCAGCTAAAGTTGAGCAACGGACATACGAAGAAGCGCTCGATTGGTTGCGCGAACATGGATTTGATCTGACCGACGCGCCTGGAATGCAGGGCCGCGTGTTTCTGAAGAAGTACAACGTGTCGGCGGCCATCCAGAAGGATGGCGACGACGGGGTGAAGATCTTCGCTTATCCCGGGTACCTGATCAATGGTCAGATTTCGAAGCTCATCAACCGCGGATATCAGCAGGTGCTGAAGACGGCGAAGACAGAAATCGCCGCGACCGCGGACCACCTGAAAGCCCTGCAGCAGTTCACGGAAGAGTTGAAAGAAGCTCTGTGCCTGCCCAGCCTCTACAACGAATCGCTCGGCACGGTGAGCGAGGCGTATCAGTATGACCGTGTTGTCGGTCGCGACAAGCCGGCGGCCGAACGGCCGAAGCGACCGTGGGAAAGAATTACGTTAGGCAAGAAAAAGGGCCCGGGATAAGGCACGCCCGACTCTCAGTTTCCAAGGTCTCTTAGTATATTCTGCAGTTCCTGTTCCCGCTGGCGCTGATTTTCGCGGGATATCTCCACGTCGATAGGAATGGGGACCGCCCTGCAATGGGTCAGCAGGAATCCCTCGGAAAATCGTGCCGCCTCCACATAGCACAACAGGTCGGCGTTAGGCAGACCCCAAACATTTTGTTGTTCCCTAGCCATTTGCTTCACGCGTTCTATTTCGCCCGATGACATACAAGCCCCAGCATTGATGCTGAAGCCCAAGTACCAATCGCAATCAGAAATCTTTCGTGCTAGTGCATCTGGCGGAAACTGCGATGAAGGAATTTTTCGCAGCCAACCTATCTTCCATTCGTCGAGCATCACGTGATGATGGGCGTAGACGCTCGGCAATTCATAAACCCGATCCGGCGTGCCGGGGATTACGTCTTGCGGTATTGCGGACTGAACCGCAGCAGCGTCTCGCCTTTGAGCTTGTTGTACCTGCAGTTCGTTTCGCGGTGTTCTAGGCGGCGGGCGATGTCTGTTTCGGTAAACACTGTCGATTGTCGTGGCATGACGCTGCGTGGGCCAGATCCATTCGCCGGAGCTAAATTGCAGAATGGCGATGAGCGCCAGCGCGCCAGTTCCGACTATTAGTGCAACTTTCATGGCATCCCGCCACGACAACCAAGAACGCAATGAACCGTAGTTCGGAATCCCTCGGTTTGTCAATCGCACTGATGAGCCAGATGTTCCGAACGGATTAGTTGGGCAAGAAAAGGGTCGGGGATAGTTTCGCGTCGCTCTCCTCCGTGGACTCGAGTTGTTCTCCGCGCTCTCTGCGGTTAAAGTCTTTTCTTTGCTAGCCACTTCAAAAGCTTTTAACCGCAGAGTTCGCTGAGCCTGGCACAGAGATCGCGGAGAAAATCCTCAATCCGAACCGCTGATTCCGAAAAATCTTTCGACCTGTGCGATATCCGTCGTTCTGCGGTAATTCGGCAGGCTTTCAATAAAAACCTTCCCATACATCTTTTTCAGAATTCGATTGTCGAGCAGCGCGAGCAGACCGCGGTCGTGGAGTGAGCGGATGAGCCGTCCAAATCCCTGCTTTAAAGTTATGACCGCCGAGGGCACCTGGTATTGAAAAAAAGCATTCCCGCCGTCGGCATCGATCGCCTTTACTCGAGCTGCGACCACAGGATCTGACGGCACGGCGAACGGAAGCCGGTCAATAATTACGCAGCTGAGTTGTTCACCCTGCACATCGACACCTTGCCAGAAGGACGAGGTTGCGAACAGCACGCAGTGTGGCGTCAGCCGGAACTCCTCGAGCAGCGCGGATTTAGGCGCATCACCCTGCAGCAGCATGGGGAACTCGACTTCACCGAGTAGCCGCTGATAGATGTCGCGCATTTGCGCGTAGCTGGTGAAAAGAACGAAGGCTCGGCCGCGGGTGATTTCAAGCAGCTGGCGAATGCGCTCAGCGGCTTTGACCTGGAATTGCGGCGTTCGCGGGTCGGGCAGGTCGGGCGGAACGTAGAGAATCGCCTGGTTGGGATAATCGTAATGCGAGGGCAGCACGAGCTCGCGCGCGTGCTCCATGCCGAGCCGCTGGCGGATGTACTCGAAGCCGCCGCCCACAGCCAGCGTGGCCGAAGTTAGCACGACCGACTCGAGCTTCGACCAAAGGCACTCGCGCAGGATGGGGCCAACGTCAATCGGCGTGGCCTGGACGGAGACGTTCAGCTTCTCGCGCCCGCTGCGGCGGCGGCGCTCGATCCAGAAGACGGTGTTCTTCTCTTCCGATTCCATGACGAAGCCGACCTGCACCTGAAGCTCCTGCGCGCGGCGGGTGAAGGCGAACATTTCCTCGGGCTTCGAAGGAAGGTTTTCGAGCTCAGAAGCGAGGTGAGTCAGCGAACGCTGCAGGCCGAGAAATTCTTCGCCATTTTCTTCCAAGAATTCGCGGCGATTTTCGAATGAGAAACGTCCATCTCCCTCGGGCAGCAGCGAAAAGAAAAA
>DATIYR010000362.1:0-3316 GCA_035517535.1 Terriglobales bacterium | reverse complement strand
GCGGAGCGTACCCGACGGGAGCTTGAGCTTGCCGGTGTGAACGCGCTCGCCATTCAATGCGACGTGACCGATCCACAAAGTGTTCGCGCCGCGGTCAAAAGCACGACCAAACAACTCGGCGGACTCGACATTCTGGTCAACAACGCAGGCGTATACGAAACCGTAGAATTCGAAGACATCCCCATCGAGCAATGGGACTCGATTTTTGCGACCAACGTGCGCGGGCCGTTTCTCATGTCGAAAGAAGCCTTGCCTTATCTTCGCCGCCGCGAGGGCCGTATTATCAATCTCGGCTCACTCGGCGGACTTCAAGCCTGGCCGACGCACGTTCACTACTGCTCATCGAAGGCTGCACTGCACATGCTCACCAAAGCCATGGCGAAAGCCCTTGCGCCGAAGATTTCGGTAAACTGCGTAGCTCCGGGCATGATCGACCTGGGAGAAAAGGCCGCGAGCCAATTCATGCGCCGCATGGCGAAGCAGACTCCCATGCAGCGCAATGGTACAGGCGAAGATGTGGCTGCCGCCGTGCTTTTTTTTGCCACGGCCCCAAGCTTCATCACGGGTCAGATTCTTGTGGTGGATGGAGGGTTGAGTTTGTGATCGGGGCCTGAATTGTTTGACGATTAAAAAACAATTTAAAACATGGTGAATTGATTTGAAGAAATTGCTTGCGTTCTTATTGATTTTCGTTCCGCTGACTTTTGCGCAGCAGGAACATCTACCGGCGGCGCAGTCCGAGCCGGTGGCGGCTTCTCAGCAAGAGCAGCCCCCCAGCCAGCAGTCGGCTGCGCAGGAGACTCACGAACCTTATTTCGTGGCGCCGCCACAAACCTTCCCGCTCTGGCCTGATGGCGCACCTGGAGCGCTCGGCACCGCTGACGTCGACATTCCGACGCTCACGCTGTACGAGCCGCTTCATCCGAGCGTCTCTGCTACTGCGGTTGTGGTTGCGCCCGGCGGCAGTTACGTCATGCTCGCCATGAACCACGAGGGACGCCAGGTGGCAAATTGGCTCAATTCGCTGGGCGTGACTGCGTTTGTTCTGAAATATCGCCTTGGCCCGAAATATCACCACCCCATTGAACTCGGTGACGCGCAACGGGCCATTCGCTTCGTTCGCTCGCACGCGGCGGAATACGGAATTTCGCCGGACCGCATAGGGATGATGGGATTTTCGGCCGGCGGACATCTTACATCGACTGTCGGTACTCATTTCGATAACGGCGACCCTGACGCGGGTGATCCGATTGATCGTGTCAGCTGCCGGCCCGATTTTCTGGTTCTTGCTTATCCCGTGATCTCCTTCATCGCGCCGTACTCACATTCATCCTCGGCCAAAAATTTACTCGGTCCTGATGCTGACCTGAAACTGCGCGAGGAACTTTCGAGCGAGATGTACGTTACTGCCGAAACGCCGCCAACATTCCTGTTCACTACGAGCGCCGATAAAACTGTTCCCGCTGAAAATTCCATCGCGTTCTATCTCGCGCTGCGCAGGGCTGGCGTTCCCGCCGAAATGCACGTCTTCGAAAAAGGCCCTCACGGTGTTGGCTTGGACTTGAGCGATCCTGTGCTCGGCAAATGGCCGATGCTGCTTGCGAACTGGATGCGGCAAAGAGGGCTGCTGCAGAAATGAACGCTCATGCGTCGTTCAGTAAGGCAAGGTGGTTAATTTCATTTTTATGCCTGTTTTTTGCGGGGACGCTTTGCGCGCAAACCGGTCCTGAGCAAGGCGGGTCTGAGATCGAATTGTGGACATCGGGCGGCCATTCAGTTCCGGGTGGACGCAGCAATACCGGAATCTGGAATCTTGGTTTGCGCTACGGTTGGGTTCTGCTCGATTCTCACGGGCCGAGTTTTCTCCGGGGCCGGTTTGAATATGCAATCGACGCTGTACCTGCATATCTGATTTTTCAGCCGGCGAATACGGCGTACGGCGTGGGTTTGAACCCCTTCAACTTGAAATGGAATTTTGAGCAGCGCGGTCGCGTCGTGCCTTATGCCGAAATCAGTGGCGGGCTCCTGTTTACTACCCACGAAGTTCCGCCCGGAACCTCGAGTGTGAACTTCACGCCTTCCGCGGCATTCGGGGCGCATTTTCTCGGCGAAAGGTTCGCGTGGACGCTCGAAGCGCGTTATCTGCATATCTCGGATGCGGGGTTGAGTCGGTTGAACCCGGGAATTAATACGTTCGAGGTACGGGTCGGGGTAGGGGAATTCCGTAGATAGCAGGTCTCCAAATTGCAGACAAAACGACGCAGCAGAGATCAATCCTAACAGCAGACGGGTGCATGATGACGATGTTGCCAATCTCCGGCGAAAACATGGCGCGCCCGCTAAGGCGTGCAATCCTCAGGACGGGATTCGTCCCAAAGATATTCTCCTTTGAATAGAAAAGACATCTCGCCCACCCTGTGATTAACTGCTGGATGGGAGTCCACTTAATGACAGAACAATGGTTTACCGATTATTTTGCGAGGATAAGCCGAGCAGCCGATCGAACATCCGCGTTCACAGATATCTGAGGGAACAGGTTCTTCCGAAATATCCGGGGACTCACTTAACAAAATGGCATCCTACCGCGTACTGGTTGCCCTGGGAATTTCAACACGAAGCATCTCGACCATTCTCCGTCGCGATACCTGAGACTCGCGTCCTGAGCGACGGAGAAATAGTGCAATACTTCTCACGGAAGCTTCATGAGTCCACATAAAAGCGGGGTTTAGCAGGCCGGTGCCAGGGTTAGCAGCAGCTGAGGAGGCATTATGTCCACCGCAATAGGAGTCATGATCGTGGTTTTGCTGTCTATCATTGCTGTGGAGTTATATGTGATAGCCGATCACGCGTTCGCTGCAGTCCTCAAAGCGGTCGCGAATTCGACAAACACAATTAGAGACACGCTGCTCAGTCGTAATACTCAAGCCCCAGGTGCGTAATCAGCTCCTCGCCCTTCAAATGCCGCAACGTGTTCTTCAGCTTCATCAGCTGAATGAACAAGTCATGCTCCGGGTATAGCCCCGGCACTGTCATCGGCGACTTGAAATAAAAGCTGAGCCATTCCTGGATTCCGATGTCTTTCAGGTCTGAGCAACGCTGCGCGAGATCGAGGAAGAGCACAAGATCGAGCACAATCGGGGCGGCGAGGATCGAATCGCGGCAGAGGAAATCGACCTTGATCTGCATGGGATAGCCGAGCCAGCCGAAGATGTCGATGTTGTCCCAACCTTCTTTGTTGTCGCCGCGCGGCGGATAGTAATTGATGCGCACGACGTGGCTGAACTTGCCGTAAAGATCCGGATACAAGTCCGGCTGG
>DATIYR010000361.1:0-3544 GCA_035517535.1 Terriglobales bacterium | reverse complement strand
GTTGTGGTACAGCGCGGGATAGGACTTGCCGGTCTTGTGCCCGGGCCAGTCCATCGAGTTGACGAACAGAATGTCCGGCCAGCCGTCGTTGTCGTAGTCGATGACGCAGACGCCGGGGCCCATGGTTTCCGGCAGATATTTTTTGCCAAATGCGCCGCTGTCGTATTCGAAATGAATGCCGGCTTGCGCAGTGACGTCAGTGAACCGGATCGAACCGGAGGGCCGCGAGGAATCGGTGTTTGCTGCTGCGATTGGCGTCTGAATCCGGAGAGATAAGATTGCGGCGGCGCTTATGCAAGTGAGAACGAAAAGTTTTTTCTGAGCTGTGAACATGAGGTTAGAAGATTGGCCTTAGGCCCCCGGTTGCACCGCGGCCGCGGTAATTGACTTGCGTCGCGAGTCCATCCAGATTTCAATTGAATTCGCGATTGGTCCCACGATGAACAGCGCATAGAACGGCGCATACACGCTCTGGCCAAACCGCAATATCGTTTCAACTACGGCGATTACAAACGCAACCAGAATCTGGCCGCGCTTCGAGCGCACCGTCGTCTTCGGATCGGTGATCATGAAAAAGATAAAGAGCTGGTACATTGGCCCGGTAATCGGCGCGACTTCCGACTGCCAGGGTTCGTGCAGAATCCAGCTGCGCAGGAACGCAAAGGTGAGAAATGCAATCACGTACGTTGCGGTAATGTGCAAGCGCCGCACCCGCCAGACGATGACCAAACCTAAGATCCAAATTACGACCATCGGCAGCAGATAGTTGCCCCACTGAATGCTCAGGCTGGCGACGGTCGCGGGCGCGAGAAAAAGCATCGCCGATACGCCAAAATTCGAAGGATTCCAGATGTGACGATCTTTAATCCGCAAAACGTATTTCGATGTGATCGAGATCAGGCTGCACAGTGCGTATGGCCAGTAAGCGGGAGAACGCAGAAGAATGCCGACGCTGATGCCGGTGATGTAAGCACTCGCCGGGTGCGGCCACTTGTTCAGAAAAATCCGGCCGAGAATCAATTCAGCTAGAATGCTGGCCCCAATGGCGAGCAGAGTTCTCGGGTAGCTCTCGAGAATTCCGAAGGTCAGATGGCCGACCAGCAGAATGCAGGTAATGAAAATGGGCGCGACGTAGCGGCTGTCGATCAGCGCTTTTTTTTGTGCCGCTGTGCGCGCGGGCGGCGGCGCTAAGGGTGTGCTGGCCTGGCTCATGCTGGCTCTTTCACTTTATACATCTGGTCCGGGGAAAGATTGTCGAGAGTCTGCACTTTACCCGACGGCCAGCGAATTACGGCTTTTTCAATCTGCGGGTTCTTGCCTAATCCGAAATGCAGGCGACGCTGGTTCTCGGCACAAAAGCCACTTCCGCCTGAAACTTCCTGCACCTGCCGCTCACCATTCCAATAGAGAGTAACCTCCGCCCCGATCGCGCTGCGGTTGCTTGCCGTGCCTTCGAGTTGAAATTCGATCCACCTGTTCTCTGGGGTGACTGTATTTTTGTAGATGAGCAGCGGGCCACGCTGATTCGCGACCACCACGTCGAGCACGCCGCGGTTCCAGAGATCAACTAACGCCACCGAACGTCCATCATGGGTGTCGGTCACGCCGACCGATTGCGCTACATCCACGAACTTTCCGGCGCCATCGTTCAGCCAAACATCTTTGTGCTGATAGCCGGACAAACTGCGGCCGTCCATGGCCGGCCAATTCTTGGCGTCAGAGATGATCGAGCTATTGCCACCGGCAACTTTCGAGAAGTCATACCAGTAGCTCCGGTCGCGATCGAGCGAGACGTAACCGTTGGTGAGGAACAGGTCGAGGGTTCCGTCATTGTTCAGGTCGCCAAACTGCGCGCCGAAGCTCCACCCACCCAACTCAACGCCCATGTCGCGCGCAAGATTTTCGTATTTGAGTCCATCTCCCGATGTGCCTTCTTTTGGCACCCAAAGATTGTTCCCCTGAATAAGCACTCCGTCTTCAGAGATATTGCTCACATAAACCGCGTACTCGCCGCGATTGAAAATGTCGCCAAAGGCAGCATTCATGCCGCTTTTCGGGGCAAAGCCAACTCCAGTCTGCTCGCCGACTTCATGAAAATGCTTGCCGTCGTTGAAGTACAACTCGGAGATGCCGTAATCGTTGGCGATAAAAAGGTCCGGATGACCTGTGCCTCGCAAATCTGCGGCGGAAGCGGCCAGAGCCCAGCGGCGGCTGTTGATGCCGGCCTGCTCGGTAACGTCCTCAAACTTTCCATTCCCCAAATTGCGCAGCAGATATTTGCGCCCGCCATTCTTGGCGTATTCGAAGCTTTCGGGCATCATGCGCGTGTTTTGGAGATGCCAAAGATCAACTTTCTCCGAGTAGTAACCGCCGATGAAAAGATCGAGCAGGCCATCGCCGTCATAATCGAACCAAATGGCGGTGTTTGCGTTCACCCATGGCGGTAATCCGGCCTGATCAGTAACCCGCGTGAATCCTTTGCCATGGTCGTTGTGGAACAACTCTGGCTTGCCCCACTTGTAAAGGAATAAATCCTCGTAGCCGTCGTTGTCGTAATCGCCCCACACGGCGCCCATGGAGACACCGGTACCGGGCTGGTTTACGTCGGCAACGCCCATCTGTTCGGCGACATTTGTGAACGTACCATCGTGGTTGTTGTGATAGAGCGCGTTCTTGCTCCCGATGGCGCTGTTGGTGACGTAGATATCGGGCCAGCCATCGCGGTCGAAATCGACGATCGAAACCGCGGCGCCCATCGACGCCACTTCCGGCATGATGGGGTCAAGCTTGTGGTCGAGCGTGGGTCCCTGATGAACGAAGTCGACCCCGGCAGCGTGCGAGACTTCCTGCAGGTAAAAACCGTGACGCTCCAGCGCGACCTTCGCACCGAGTTGCGCGTCGGCTGCGGCTTTGCGCGCCGACCACCAGCGCACAACCAGAGGCGTGGCCAGTAGACCGACAAAGAAAATGGCAAGCAGGATTTTCCCGAACTTCATTGCCCACTTCTTAGCGCTTTCTTGAAAGTTTCATCCCAAACGTATCGCGTCTGAAATTTCTGCCAATCTTCCGGATGATGACGATACACCCATTCGTCTTCAAGCCGTCCGGGCGGCGTCACGTACAGATTCTTTGCGTGGTAGGGCAGCGGCAAAACAGTCTTCGAGAACGTCGAATTGTAGTCGCCATCCTTGATCCAGCCATCGCCGGTGATGATGTAATCGCGTACCCATCCCGGCGGAGGCGGCGGCTGCTCGGGGAAGCGCAGCGACATTTCGTCTCCCGAATTCATGATCACGTAACGGTCATCCACGTGCGCCAGCAGTTCGCGCACATCGCCGTAGCGCGTGTAGTACCCAACCAGGTCGCGATAGCGCTGCGTGCTTCCTTCGAGGTGGTTGTAGTCCGGCAACTCCGGCGAGGATGGATTGGCCTGATTGATTACAGAATACCCGCGATAGTGCAGGTCTGCATACTGCGGTTGCAACTGGGTGACTTTGAGCGGCGTGCCGGGAAGTCCCTTGGCCCACTGGATCTGGTCCCAGTA
>DATIYR010000360.1:0-3218 GCA_035517535.1 Terriglobales bacterium | reverse complement strand
GAAATCGGTCTTCAGTTGACAGGTGATTGCACCATAGTCGAGAGACTGGGAAAGCTTGCTCCAGGAAATTTTGCCGTCAGGAATCAGCACCAGACTGTGCAGGCCGCCACGCGCGGCATAGGCGGCCATGGAAGCCGAAGTATTTCCGGTTGAAGCGCACGCAACCCACTTGTACCCAGCTTGCCGCGCAAACGAGGCCGCGACCGTCATACCCGCATCTTTGAACGAGCCGGTCGGGTTCATTCCCTGATGCTTGGCAAAAACATGCTTCACACCTGCGCTCTTTGCGCAGTGCGGGAGTTCATATATAGGGGTGTTGCCTTCGCGGATGGTGATGATCTGTTCATGCGAAATTTCCGGCAGAATTTCGCGAAAACGCCAAACACCGCTCTGGTCAGCCGGATCGAGTGACTCGCGGCGATCTCGCCAGAGTTGCTTGAGCTTTGACGGCGCGAGCTCGCCCGAATTCCCGTCGTCCCACCCGGCATAAATAATCTCCAGCAAATCGCGGCAATACTCGCAACGAAAGCGGTCTGCGAGCGCAATCCGCCCGCAGCCTATGCAACGCAGTTGCGAGACACTGATGCCCACCTTTGTCGCTTGTTCACTCATTGCAGGAACAATAAGGATAGCAGAGCGATCTGCGGGATACGCTCGCCGGTCAATTCCAATCAACAGCTATTTCCGAAGGTAGTTATCGGTTTTGTTGATCCAATCGGCACGCGGAGGGTGGAAAATGTCGAGATCAACTGTATCCTCCAGCGCCTCGGCTTTATGGGGCATGTTCGGCGGGATGGTGAGCACTTCGCCCGCGCGCACGATGATTTCTTGTCCATCAATGTAGAACTTTAATGCGCCTTCGAGAATGTAGCTGAGTTGCTCGTTGACGTGGCTGTGCAGGGGAACGATGCAGCCTTTCTTCAGCAGCACCCGCGCCAACATCACTTGATGGCCAACGATCAATTGGCGGTCAAAGAGCGGATTCATGTTTTCAAGCGGAACATCGGTCCAGGAGAGATAGCGCAAAGCCGATTCCGTGATAGCAGCGGGAACTGTATTTTTCAGCGCGGCTGGCGATTTTGCAGTCGCCTTCGTTTTTTTCACTCGCCGGGATTTCGTTGATGATTTCTTCTTTGTCGGGCTCATAGTCCTTTGTATGCACCTCCATCTACTAAGATCGTCTCTCCCGTAATATACGAGGCCCGTTCCGAGGCGAGCCAGACGATTGCATCTGCCACTTCCCGTGGTTCGCCAACCCGCTTCAGAGCGGAGTCGTTTGCCCATGAAGCAAAAATTTCATCTTCGCCTTTGGCTTGCGCCGCCGATCTCGCTTTGGCCAACTCTCTCAGACGATCGGTCGCCGTGTACCCCGGGCCAACATTGTTCACCAGAATGCCATCTTTGCCAAATTCATTTGCGAGACTCTTCACGAGCCCGACGACTGCTGCGCGCACAGCATTGGAAAGCACGAGATCCGGTACCGGTTGCTTGGTGGAGATCGAGGTCAGGGTAATGATTCGCCCCCATTCTTTGCGCTGCATATGCGGGATGACTTCGCGCGCAAAATAAACGGTGCTCATGAAATTGGCGTCAATTGCTTTTCGCCATTCGTCAATGCTGGCCGCGAGAAATCCTTTTGCGGGAGGGCCCCCGGCGTTGGTTACACAAATGTCTGCGCTGTCGAAGTTCTGAACAACTTCGCTGACAAAGTCATGTACTGCACCGGCGTCCGTAACATCGAGTGCTCTGGCAAGAACTTCGGCTCCTGATTGTTTGCGGATTTTCTCAGATGCAGCCTCAAGCTTTTGCGCGTTGCGGGCACACATCGCGACGCGGCATCCTTCGGCAGCAAAAGCCTCGGCGGTTGCGAGCCCAATGCCCTGACTCGATGCGGCAACGATCGCCACACGATTTTTGAGGCCAGTTTGCATTAGCTCCGAATTATAAGATCATTGGGTGGTTCGCTTCTGGCATTTCATTAAAACTCGTCTTTATGGGAGTTGCCGACAAATGAAAAAACTTACGACAATTTGGCTTTTTTCGTATCTGGCGTTCTCAACCGTTCTCAGCTCGCAGACTACGCCCGCCGAAGCGCTGCTCGTCCTGGCGAAACAGGACCACACCCTGGCGATCGTCGATCCGACAACTTTGAAAGTAATCACACGTGTCCCCGTCGGAGAGGATCCGCATGAGGTCATCGCCTCCGCCGACGGCAAAACGGCATACGTCTCGAACTACGGTTTCGGAAGATACGACACGCTGGCGGTCGTGGATTTGGCTCAACAGAAACGCTCGCCATCGATCAATCTTGGCCCATTGTATGGGCCGCATGGTCTGGCGTTCGTCGGAGGCAAAGTCTGGTTCACGGCGGAAGGAGCAAAGGCCATCGGGCGCTACGATCCCGACGCGAAGAAAGTTGATTGGATCTTAGGAACGGGACAGAACCGCACGCACATGATTTTCGTAGCCGACGATAGGCAGCAGATCATCACCACGAATGTTGCATCGGGGACGGTGAGCATCATCGACAGAATGACAACTGCGCCACCGCCGCCGATGTCCAGTGGCCCGACTCCCGCGGGCAAGTCATCAGGAGGGCCTCCTCACTTTGGGAGCGCCGCACCCGGCGGCGACTGGAACGAAACGGTTGTGCGCGTCGGAAATGGGTCGGAAGGATTTGATGTTTCACCCGATGGGAAGGAAATCTGGGTCGCCAATGCGCAGGATGGGACGATTTCGATCATCGATCGTGCGCACAAAACCGTGATCGAAACACTTTCAGCAAATGTCCCCAGCGCGAACCGGCTGAAATTTACTTTGGACGGCAAGCTGGTGCTTGTCTCGATGTTGCGCGAACCGGATTTAGCTGTCTTCAACGCAGCGACTCGAAAAGAAATCAAGCGCGTCCCAGTGGGGCATGGTTCGGCCGGTATTCTTATGCAACCGGACGGCGGGCGCGCATTCGTGGCCTGCTCTCCCGATAACTACGTGGCGGTTGTAGACTTAAAGTCGCTGGAAGTAGTCGGCCATATCGACGCAGGCCGCGGCCCGGATGGGCTCGCCTGGGCGAGCTGGCACTAAGAGAAATTTGCAGAGGTATCCATGAAACGCCACCGCTTTCACCCCGAAACCGAATCTGTTCACGGAAGCAAGTCTTTCGAAAAAAAGAACGCGCCGCTGGCGCAGCCGATTTATCAGACTTCAACCTTTCAGGTTAC
>DATIYR010000359.1:0-4721 GCA_035517535.1 Terriglobales bacterium | reverse complement strand
CATCCCGAATTCGTTCGCGGAACGCGGACGGGAGAGGGACCTGACGTTGGTTGGAAGCACCTCAGGCGTATTTGCGGATAAGGCAGGCATTCACACCACCTCCAACTCTCTCTGCAACTCCTCCAGCGAAACGCCCTTCGTTTCCGGATAGACGAACAGCACAACAAAGAATTGAATCGCCGTGATCAGCGCGAAGAACACAAACGGCAGCGGCTTTGACCATTTCGCCACCGCCGGAAATCCCAGCGAAATCACCGCAGCCGAAATCCAATGTGTAAAGCTCCCCAGGCTTTGTCCTTTCGCCCGTACGCGGTTTGGGAAGACCTCGCTGATATAAACCCAAATCACGGCGCCTTGCGAAAACGCGAAGAACGCAATGTACAAAATCAACAACCAGATCAACCAATCCGTGTGCCGCGCCGTGCCAAAAATTCCCGCCACGCCCGCCAGGCACGCCGAAGTGCCGACTGCTCCAATCAGCAGCAACTTCTTGCGCCCAAATTTATCGATCACCGCCATGGCCAGTATGGTGAAGATTAGATTCGTCAACCCCACGAATACCGCCTGCAAACTGCTTGAGACCTGGCTGAATCCCGCGCTCGCAAAAATGTCATTCAGGTAATAGAGGATCGCGTTGATCCCTTCGAATTGATTGAAGAACGCAATCGACATCGCCAAAAACAACGGGAACCGGTACTTCGCCGAGAACACCGGCTCATCGGCATGTCCGTGCTCGGCGTCGATGGAAGCAACAATTTCGTTCAGCTCCTGCTCGAAGTTCGGTTCTCCCGTCATCCTCAAAATTTCTCGGGCTTCCGGTATCCGCTGCTTCTTCACCAGCCAGCGCGGGCTGCGGGGAATGGTGAACAGCATTCCAAAAAAGAATGCTGCCGGAATGGCCGCGACTCCAAGGTCCCACCGCCATTGCGCTGCACCCAGGTTCTGCAAAGCGATCACGTAATTCGAGAGATAGGCGATCAAAATCCCGAACACCACGTTGAACTGAAAAAATCCCACCAGCCGCCCGCGCCAGCTTGCGGGAGCAATCTCGGCAATGTACATCGGCCCTAGCACCGATGACCCGCCGATTCCGAGCCCGCCTATAAAGCGAAAGATCACCAGCGATGTCAGACTCCACGCCCCGGCGCACCCTATTGCCGAGATCAGATAAAGGACCGCCATTATTCGCAAGCTGTCGCGCCGCCCAAACTTATCCCCAGGAATTCCCGCCAGCAGCGCTCCAATCACCGTGCCCCACAGCGCCGCCGAAACCGTGAACCCCTTCAGCCAAGGCGAAAGGTTGTAAGTAGCCGTGAGCCCACTGGTGGTGCCCGATATCACCACCGTGTCAAAACCGAACAGCAATCCGCCCAACGCCGCAACCAACGTGCTCTTTGCCAAGTAGCCGTTCAGCTTCATGGATTTCCCTGTGCTCGGATGATTTTGCCGCTGAAGAACTCTAAACCAGAGCCCCCGGATTCCGAAATCTTTCTCCGCGAACTCGATTTTTGGTCTCGGCGCGCTCTGCGGTTAAGGGCTTTCTGTTTGGGTCTGCTGAAGGTAGGGTACTTCGTGAACCTTCCTGCCCTTAGTGGTTAAGAAATTCGCTCGCAACCCCGGAAACACCTTGGTCCACTCTCCCGTCTCACCTTCGTTTTTCACAAACGCCATCCCCGGGTTTAGAATCCAAATGCTTGAAGATGTGGGAGTAACTTACAGTGGCACGCTGGCCGATGAATCTTTTGGAAGTTGGCAAACATCAAAGTTGAGTAAGATACACTCAACCCAGAAAAATCGTTCATAGCGCGCCGGTTGCGCAGCCCAAATCAGCAAGCGCAAGGCGCAGAGCAACCTATGCCACAAGAGAAATCATTACCGATACTTCCGGTTCGTGACACCGTGCTTTTCCCGCATGCCGTCCTTCCATTGACCGTCGGCCGCGAGAGCTCGGTTCAACTTATTAATTCCCTGGGTGAAGACAAGACCATCGTGGTCGTCGCCCAGCGCGAGGCCCGAATCGACTCGCCCCAGCCCACTGATCTCTATACCGTCGGCAGCCTGGCGGTGGTGCACAAAGTCGTAAAAATGCCGAACCAGAGCCTTTTCGTTTTCGCAGAAGGCCTGGAACGCGTGCGCCTCGCCGAATTTACCCAGCTCACGCCGTACATGATGGCGCGGGTCGAGACCGTTCCCGAATCGATTCCGCCGAAGTCGTCCGAAGTCGAGGCTTTGCAGCGCAACGTACTCACGCTCTTCCAGCAGATCGTCGCCGGCTCGCCGACCCTTTCCGACGAGCTTTCGACCGTCGCCATGAACATTGAAGAGCCCGGCCGGCTGGTGGATTTCATCGCCTCATCGCTGCCATCGCTTTCAACTCCCGACAAGCAGGACACGCTTGAAACCACCGATGTTCGCGTGCGCCTGGAAAAAATCAATCAGCATCTCGCGAAGGAACTCGAAGTCCAGCAGCTGCGCAACAAGATTCAGTCCGAAGTTCAGGACCGCGTGCAGCAGAGCCAGCGCGAGTATTACCTGCGCGAGCAGATGAAGGCGATCCAGAAAGAACTCGGCGAGCAGGATGAAGGCCAGCGCGACACCGAAGAGCTTCGCCAGAAAATCGAAAGCGCCGGTATGCCGGACGAGGTGAAGAAAGAAGCGCTGAAGGAACTCGGCCGCCTCTCGCGCATGTCGCCGATGGCAGCCGATTATGGCGTCACTCGCAACTACATCGAGTGGCTCGCGGTTCTTCCCTGGGCGAAAACTTCCGGCGTCGAAGTCGACATTCCGAAAGCCAAAGAAATTCTCGACACCGATCACTACGACCTGCAGAAGGTAAAAGATCGCATTCTGGATTACCTGTCCGTCCGTCGGCTGAAGCCGACCATGAAAGGCCCAATCCTTTGCTTCGTCGGACCTCCCGGCGTGGGCAAGACTTCGCTCGGCCGCTCGATCGCCCGTGCGTTAGGACGTAAATTCGTCCGCATCTCGCTCGGCGGCGTTCACGACGAAGCCGAAATCCGCGGCCATCGCCGCACCTACATCGGCGCGTTGCCCGGACAAATCATTCAGGGTATCCGCCGCGCGGAAACGAAAGATCCGGTCTTCATGCTTGATGAAATCGATAAGGTCGGTCGTGACTTCCGCGGCGATCCCGGTTCGGCTCTGCTCGAAGCGCTCGACCCCGAGCAGAACTCAACCTTCCGCGACAACTATCTCGACGTGCCGTTCGATTTGTCGAAGGTGCTCTTCATCACCACCGCCAACATGCTCGATCCAATCGCAGAGCCGTTGCGCGACCGCATGGAGATAATCGAACTGCAGGGTTACACGGAAGAAGAAAAAGTTCACATCGCGTTCCAATACCTCGTGCCACGACAGATCGAGGAAAACGGAATCGAGAAGGACTCGATCGAATTTCCGCCCGACGCCATGAGCTATCTCATCCGCCATTACACGCGTGAAGCTGGCGTTCGCAACCTCGAGCGCAACATCGGCACCATCTGCCGCAAGCAGGCGCGCCGCATCGCGGAAGGGAAGAATGACAAGCTGATTGTCACGCAGGAAATCATTCAGGAATTCCTCGGCGGGATCAAAGTGCGCAGCGAAGGCGAAATCGCCGAGCGCACCAAGCGCGCCGGAGTTGCAGTCGGTCTCGCCTGGACTCCAACCGGCGGCGATGTGCTTTTCGTCGAAGCCAACGTGATGAAAGGCAAAGGCGGATTCACTATGACCGGACAGATCGGCCAGGTGATGCAGGAATCGATGCAGGCCGCTATGACATGGGTCCGTTCGAACGCGCGCCAACTCGGCATCGAAGAAAGTTTCTTTGCCGATCACGACGTTCACATTCACGTGCCCGCAGGCGCGATTCCGAAAGATGGCCCATCGGCTGGCGTCACCATGGCAACCGTCCTCGTCTCTTTACTTAAGGACACGCCGGTTCGTCCGCTGACCGCGATGACCGGAGAAATCACACTGAGTGGAAACGTTCTGCCGGTGGGCGGAATTAAAGAGAAAGTTCTAGCCGCCAAGCGCGCCGGAGTTCACGACGTGATCCTTCCGGCCGAAAACAAGATGAACGTGGACGAAGACCTCACGCCCGAGCAGCTCGAGAATTTGCGCGTGCACTACGTGAAAACCATTCGCGAGGTGCTCGATTTTGCGCTCCCGTCGTCGATCGCCGACGAACAACACGACGCCGAGGAGCGCGAAAAAGTCTTGGCCGAGCAGCCAGTCAGCTAGCCTTCAGCGGCCGCCCAAAGCACAGCACGTAGCCGCTATTGTCGACAATTTCAAACGCGCGCAGCCCGTCGCCGGTATCTTTCACGGGCTGGTGAATTGAAACATCCTTGCCGACGTATTCCTGATATAAAGCGTCCGGATCGGGAGTGTAAACATAAGCGTCCCAGCGCGCCCACTCGTGGCGCGAATGATTCGGCTGCGGATGAATCTCAGGCGCAATCGCCTTCAACATGATCATTACGCCATCGCGCCTGACCATTCCCCAGAAGTCTTCGCCGTGCCCGTCCGCGCCGCCTTTGTAGGCGATCTCAAAGCCGAGCTTGGAGCAGTAGAAGTCCAGACTCCGCTGTAAATTATCGACGATAAAAAATGGAGCAATGCTGTTCAGCGTAGGCACGGGCTCATGCTAGCACGCAGACGTTGGCCATAATGCATCCTCCCAGGCAAAGTTGAAATACCTCAACCCGATGTCATTCCGA
>DATIYR010000358.1:0-7200 GCA_035517535.1 Terriglobales bacterium | reverse complement strand
ATCGACGTAAAGTCGGACACCATCCTGGTCACAGAAAGCCTGCAGCCGCAACTCACCGATGAATTCCGCAAAGCGGTGTTTGCACCGGTTCCAGCAACTCAATAGACGTTTCTTAAGCGCGAAGTTTTCCTTCGTGTTCCTTCGTGGTTGATAGCTTTTGAGCCGAGCGGCCGGTTGCGCAATAGAGGGCGGTTTCAAAGTTTCAACGTTCCAAAGTTTCCACCACACCTGTTCCAGCAACTCAATAGACGTTTCTTAAGCGTGAAGGTTTCCTTCGTGTTCCTTCGTGTCCTTTGTGGTTATCGTTTTTTTGGCTGAACGCTTTTGTATAATCACCGTTCGTTTCTACTCCACATTCGAGAAGAAATTTGGCGCAAGCAGAAATCGGAATCATCGGCGGCAGCGGCCTGTACTCCATGCCGGGTCTCGCGCAGATCGAAGAGATCGAGCAAAAAACTCCCTTCGGCTCGCCTTCTGACGCTTACGTGTTAGGCACGCTCGAAGGCAGAAAAGTGGCGTTCCTCGCCCGCCACGGCCGCGGCCACAGAATTCTCCCGAGCGAGTTGAATTTCCGCGCCAACATTTACGGCTTCAAACAGCTTGGCGTCGAGCGCATCCTTTCGGTGTCCGCAGTCGGTTCGCTCAAGGAAGAGCACGAACCCGGTGAGTTTGTCATTGTCGATCAGTTCGTCGATCGCACGCGCCACCGCATCGATACATTTTTCGGTGACGGCATTGTCGCTCACATCGCCTTTGCCGATCCCGTTTGTCCGCAGCTTTCCGAAGCCGTCGCCATTGCCTGCAAAAAAACCAGCGTGGCTGCCAAGCGCGGCGGTGCCTATCTCTGCATGGAGGGTCCGCAGTTTTCAACCAAAGCGGAATCGAAACTGTATCGTTCGTGGGGTATGGATGTCATCGGCATGACGAACCTGCAGGAAGCCAAACTCGCCCGCGAAGCCGAAATTTGCTACGTGACCGTCGCCATGGTCACCGATTACGACTGCTGGCATCCGCATCACGACTCGGTGACGGTCGATCAGATCGTCGCCGTTCTAACGAAAAACGCCGAGAACGCCTGCAATGTAGTTCGTGAAGCGGTTGCGGCCATGCCGAAAGAGCGCAGTTGCAAGTGCGGATCGGCACTGCAGCACGCGATCCTGACCGACCACGCAAAAATTCCGCAATCCACGCGCGAAAAACTGAAACTGATTATCGGCAAATACATGTGACCCGGGAAAGCCTGAAGCAGATCATCAAACAACCATCATGAGCCTACTCGCCGTCGGTTCCGTCGCATTCGATAACATCACCACTCCATCCGGCCGCAGGGAGAACGTTCTCGGCGGCGCTGCCACCTATTTCGCACTCGCCGCAAGTTATTTCACCGACGTTCGCATCGTCGCCGTCGTCGGCGAGGACTTCACCTCCGAGCACGAAAACGTGCTCAAGAAACGCGGAGTCGATACCAGAGGCATCGAGCGCGCAAAAGGCAAGACCTTCCGCTGGGGTGGTCAATATCTCGATAACCTAAACGAAGCGAAGACAGAATTCACCGACCTCAACGTGTTCGAGAATTTCCACCCGCGAATTCCCGCCGAATACAAAAATTCCGACTTTCTCTTTCTCGCCAACATTCATCCCACGCTTCAGGCCACGGTGCGTCGTGAACTCCCAGGCGTCAAGTTGACCGGCGGCGATACCATGAATTACTGGATCCGCAGCACCAGTGCAGAGCTGCGTGAGACTTTGCGCCTGGTCGATCTTCTGATGATTAACGACACCGAAGCCAAGATGCTGGCGAATGAAAGCAACCTGCCGCGTTCCGCGCACAAGGTTCTCGCCATGGGCCCCAAGGCGCTCGTCATCAAGCACGGGGAATACGGCGCAACCATCTTCTTCCGTGAAGGTGCGTTTGGAGTTGGTAAGCATCCATTTCGCGCTCCGGCACTGCCCATTGAAGAAGTGAAGGACCCAACCGGCGCAGGCGATTCCTTTGCTGGCGGCTTTATGGGATACATTGCCTCGCAGGAAGAATTGAATCGCGAAGTGATCAAGCGCGCCTTGTTTTACGGCAGCGTCATGGGATCATTCGCCGTCGAGCAGTTTGGCACCGAACGCCTGCAATCGCTTACTCGCGAGCAGATCGACGCGCGCTTCCAGGTCTTCCGCGAACTCACGCACCTCGAATGAAAAAGGCGAACACTCCCGCTAACCAGACTTTGCTGGCGGGCCAACTCGCCGCACTCATTTCCATTGGTTCGTTCTTCTACTATCTCCGTGAAGGCGAAATACTCCTCTACGGCGACGCCGTCGCGCATATCAATATCGCCCGCCGCGTCTTTGATTCGCGTACGCCCGGCCCGCTGCAGCTAGGCACGGTTTGGCTTCCCCTGCCGCACATTCTCATGATGCCGTTCCTGGTCTCGCGCTGGCTCTGGCAGACGGGTATTGGCGGGTCGATCCCGTCATTATTCGCCTATGTGTTGAGCGTGATCGGAATTTTCCGCGTGATGCAGACGGTATTGCCTGCAAAAGGGAATCTCGCCGGTACCGCCTTTGCGCCGTGGTTCGCCGCCGCGATTTTTGCGCTGAATCCGAACCTCATCTATCTGCAAACCACGGCTATGACCGAGCCGATTTACCTGGCATTTTCGATTTGGGCCGTCGTGTTTTTTTCCATCGCGATCCGAAGCTGCACGAACAACGATGTCGAGGATGCGAATTCATCGTTAGTGAAATCTGGTCTCTGCTTGGCCGGCGCTTGCCTCACGCGCTACGACGGCTGGTCGCTTGCGGCCGTCATGGTCATCACCGCAATCTTGCTCGCCTGGGTCGGAAACTTTGCCGCGCTTCGTCCCGGTGTCAGGAAATTCGTTCTGCTCGCAGCTGTCGCGCCTGCCTTATGGATCGCCTACAACGCCGCCGTCTACGGCAATCCGCTCGAATTCGCCAATGGCCCCTACTCGGCGAAGGCCATCGAGCAAAAGACAGCCATTCGCGGCATGCCGCCACATCCCGGCACGCACAATTTTCCGGTTGCGTTTCACTATTTTTTTAAATCTGCTGAACTGAACGTAGCACACGCACACTGGGAGATTTTCTGGGTCTGTTCGCTTCTGCTCGGTACCGGAATCGTGCTCCTATTCCAACGGAAGCTCTGGCCGCTGCTGTTCTTCTGGGTCCCCGTCCCGTTCTATATGTATTCGATTGCGCAAGGTGGTGTTCCGCTGTTTGTGCCCGTATGGTGGCCGTTCTCGTACTACAACGTACGATACGGAATCGAGATGCTGCCCGCCTTTGCCGTATTCAGCGCGGCTGCAGCATACGGAGTGATCCGCTTCGCTCCGGAAACAAAATCGAAACTCATCATCGGCGCCATTTTCCTGGTGTTCACCGCTGCGAGTTACGTTGAAGTCTGGCGCACAACTCCGGTCAGCTTTCAGGAAGCACTGGTTAATTCTCGAACACGAATCGCGCTCGAAAATGCTCTCGCCACAAATCTGGAATTAATGCCGCCGAACTCCACGTTCCTCATGTATCTCGGGGATCACGTGGGGGTCTTCCAGCAGGCGGGAATTCCGCTCTCGCATGTGATCAATGAAGGCAATCATCGGCCGTGGAAACGTCCGTCTGATCCAGAAGGTCTTTGGGAACGCGCGCTGAAGGACCCAGCGGCGTACGTGAATTACGTGATCACCTTTGAATCGGGCCCAGTCGCCTCGGCTGTAAATAAAAGCCAGCTACAGGCGCTGACTATCTTGCACGTGACTGGCCAGCCGCAAGCGACCATCTACAAAACTGTGAACAAGCCTACTCAGTCATCTCTAAAACCTAATGGCTAATTTCTCACTCCCGGCACTTCCAGCTTGATCCGATACAAACTCGTGCTCGCCGTTATGTACAGAGTTTTCCCATCCGCATCCCCCCAGGCGCAGTTGCTCACAATTTCCGTAACTTTAATCGTCGCCAGATGCTTTCCTGCGGGAGAGATAATCCAGAGACCACCCGGTCCCGCTCCGTAGATATTTCCTTTCTTATCGACCCGAATTCCGTCCGGCCCTCCCGGATCCTTCTGGCCCGAAGCATCAAGCAACAGCTTGCCGTCGCTCACCGAACCATCCCCGTGCACGCGGTAACTCATCCACACTTTTTTGCCTGAGTCTGCGATGTACAGCGTCTTCTCATCCGGCGAAAACGCAATCCCATTCGGCCGCGGCAAATCTTTGATAACGAGTTGCAGCTTTTCTCGGTCCGGCGCCGCACCCGGCTTCTGTTGACGCGCGTTCAGAATCCGATACACGCCATTGACCTTCAACTCTTTCAGCGGATCATTGTCTCCCTGCGTCGGCAAACCATATGGCGGATCGGTGAAATACAGCGAACCGTCGGAGCGATAAACCAGATCATTCGGGCTGTTCAGCTTCTTGCCCTGGTAGGAATCCGCGAGCACGGTGATGGTCGCGTGCGGATCAAGCTTCTCCAAACGCCAAACATTTCGCCGCGCATGCCCTGCAACCGAAACCCGCCCATCCGAATCGAGCGTCATTCCGTTCGATCCCGGCTCCGGTCCGCCGTAAGGTGCAGATCCGGTATAGCCGGTTCGCTCCATGAAGACGTGAGCACCTTTCGCCGCTGACCACTCTTCGATAAGATTCGCCGGTATCACCGCGAACAACAGCGTCCCGGCATGAGTCCACACCGGTCCTTCCGTCCACTTATCAAATCCGGTCGCGACGCGCTCCAGCTTCGCATTCGCCGGGATGAGCTTATCGGCAGCCGGATCGAGCCGCTGAATCTCCTGCGAAAACGCGACCCCGACCGATCCCATAACAATAAAGATTAGCGCAACAATTTTATGCATGCTCATAAGCCGCACATCTTACACTCAATGCAGCGGCCGAGTACACCAGCTTTTCGCTTAGCGACCACTAGCTCGGCAGCGAGAATGCTCCGCTTGCACCCGGCACGGTTCTGGTCTGATACCTATTTCCGAACCTGACGCGGAAAAGCCAAAAGATGAGCAGTGCGAGCGGCAGGAGTGCGGGAACGATCAGTACATTTGATTTCACCAACCAACCGGGAAAGACTTTGGCCCCTTGCCCAAGGAAAAACGAACCTGAAGCAATAAACAACCCGAAGCACATGCGCCACAAGTGGCGCGCGATCCGTTGAATTCCAAACACTCCGCCGCGCATGATCATGCGAAGATCGCCGGCAGCGGCAAGAAGAATCACACAGCCCATAAAGAGGTCCATCCCAAACGGAACGCCATCATTCGAATGCGCCGTGCCGCTCGCCTTTTCTATCCCGTGCATCATCGTAAACACTCCCATCAGGAGGGCAAACAGGAACCCAGCCCAATCGAACACGCCCAGTCTCCGGGTCACAGTTCTGCTGCTGCCGGCCAGCCACGCGGTTGAAATTAAGTAGATCGTGAACAGCCCGCCAAATACGTTGTTCGCTTGCTGTTTCATGAACGCCAGGCATACAGCGGCCGCTGCCATGGTCAGCATGGATACCACGAAGACGTTTCCCGCAACCCGGTGCCTGTCAGATCCTTTGCGGAGAAACATAGCCGCGAATCCGGCGATTATTCCCAGCGTCCCGCCAGTGATATGAAGAATTAACAAGGGAAGTCGCATATTGCACCCCTAAGGAGTTACGCGGATGCTCTCAAGCGCGGATCCCGAGAGCTTCGGACTGAACCGGTGCTACCAGTTCTATGTTCCTTTTGTCAGAGCATAGAAAAGCGCGGTCACAGAGACATAGAACGCCGCTGCGATGGCGTCGACTAAAAAACCCAGCCTCTCGCCAACCGTGAGGACTCCAATCCCCATCAGTATGGTCAGCAAATAAAACGCACCAGCGATTTTCGCTTTCGAGCGCGATGACGCTTCTAAGATCGGTTCCTTTATGAGTGCGGTGTTCATATCTCATCTCCTGGCGAACAAATCGAGGCGAATGCGCCGGAAAATTAAATCGGCCCTCGGCATCGACGTATGCGGACCGCGGCATAAAGAAATGCCGCGCCGACCAGCAGGCCCGTCCAGAGTCCTGGCGTGGTAAAGAAACCGTGCGGAATAAGGTGCGCCGTGAAATCCGCATCGCCGCCCGCCTGCATTGGGCCCGGCCCTTGTGGCCCCGCAAAACGGTATTGGATCAGCGCCAGGAAATGGGTGGTGTTAAACGTAATCTTTTCCAATCCGCTGATGACAAAGGGTGGCAGTACTGCCCAAAGAAATGGCGCACGCGGCGCCCACGCAGAAATCAGAATGAGCCAACCATATATCGGCGCATACCAAAGTCCATGAACCGTGAAAATGTGGTAAAGCATAACCAGCGAAAAATGGAAGAATGACGCGTGCGACCACAGCGTCGCAACGCCGCCTCCACTGCCAAGCAGCACTATGCTGCTCAGCAAAAGCACGATGAATTGTGTGGCGACGGCTACCAGGAAACAGACGATCGGCAGAATCACTAAAGGGACCGTAATTTTCGCAAGCACAGTTGTGAGATCGGAGACCGGCAGCGACTTCCAGAAAAGGATGGTGCGGTCGCGGCGTTCACCGTATAGCGCATCCAGCGAATAGAAAAATCCCACGATAATCGCCGTTCCCATAATGACAGCGCCTGCGAGCTGATATGCGTTAACCTCGACGTCCCGGTGCAGAGTGGCGTCTCGAATCGAGATACCGAGCCGATGATGTAGCGTAATCAGGTTGATCAGGAAACCCAACAGAAACAGTCCCGCAACCGCGAGCGGCGCAAGGTAGATCGAACGGTTCTCCCATATCTCGCGCCGCACCGACCAATAGAATGGCTGCGTTCGCGAGATTGCCGCCGGAGTTACCGCTCGCGTTTCCAACGATTCTGGCAGGGAATCGGCTTGAGTATTCATCTCCCCACTCCTTGGGCTTGGTATTGATTTCCAATCACCGCGACGAATAGGTCCGCGATGCTCGGCGTGCGCACTTCGCCAAAAGCGGCGAGCCGCTGCCGATCAACTCGATCGAAAACCAAAATGCTCCGGCCGAGTCCCTGGCGTTCATAAATCGGTTTGAGCTGCCGCGCTGCCTCGATCTGCTCGGGCCGCACGGAAACTTCCGCGTACCGCGCCTCGAATTCCTCCATCGTGCAACTGAGCACGATCCGGCCTCGATCGATGAACATCAGGTCCGTGAGCACATGCTGCACTTCTTC
>DATIYR010000357.1:0-3341 GCA_035517535.1 Terriglobales bacterium | reverse complement strand
CTGATTTTGAAAGTCTCAGTGGGTTTGTTACGGTTACAGCTCGTAAGTTTCTGGCTTGAAAGTTGCAAAATCGGTTTGTTACTCTTTGTTACCGTGGCTGTAACAGGACATGTAACCGGCGCCGAGCTCTATCACGTAGAGATTGAGCGATTAGTAAACAGCCATACCTTGCACGGATCGGAGTCGCTCTGCAAACTCCTTCGCTATCTCGCTGAGCAGGCCATTAAACATCCAGGAGTCGCACTAAAGGAATATCAGATTGCGACAGAAGTCTTCGGACGCCCGGCGGACTTCGATCCCCATCTCGACTCGCTGGTTCGCGTACAGGCTGGACGCCTCCGAACGAAGATTGCGGAATACTATGCCTCGGAAGGCGCAGACGACCCTATTGTGGTTGATCTGCCTAAAGGAACGTATTCCCTTGCCTTTCATCCCGCCACAGCTTCGACCAGGAGCATTGTGCGGGACGCGCACGAGACCGAAGCCGCGAAGGTACTGCCTGAAATTGCCCGTCGTTCACCGGCCGTTCTCGTCTTGTCGCTCCTGCTTGCCACTGCTGTACTTACAATTGCTGCCTTGCTCGCCACCAGAGGAACAGCTAAACCAGCCGTTCCAGAAGAAACCGCACCCGCCGCGTTCCGCGTCTTTTGGCACAACTTTGCCGCTGCACCGTACCCCCCGTGGGTAATCTTCAGCAACGGCGCGTTCGTTGGGCGTCCGGAAACCGGGCTCAGATATTTCAACCCCGCACGCGATCAACGAGAAAAAATTCTTGACCACTACACCGGGGTCGGCGAGGTGTTGGCGGTTTACGACCTCAATCAGGTGTTCACTCAGTTGCATCGTCAAATTCGCGTGAAGCGCGGAAGTTTGTTCTCGCTGGACGATGCCCAAAACAACAATTTGATTTTTGTCGGCTCGCCGGCGGAAAACCTCAATCTGCTCTACATTCCGAATACGCACGAGTTCGTTTTTCAGCGTCCAACCTCGGGGCCGCGCAAAGGCGATCTGGCGATCGTTAATGTCCATCCGCAGGCTGACGAACCGAAGATGTTTTTCGGTAGCCCGGCCGGCGAACCGCTGACCGAAGATTACGCAATCGTTGGGCTTGTGCCGGGAATGAACCCGGAGCACTCGGTTCTGATCCTAGCCGGTACCACAACGATCGGAACCCAGGCCGCCGCGGAGTACGTTTGCCGCGAGGATTCGCTGGAGCAGCTTTTGTTACGGCTTAGCGTGTCGGATAACGGCGAAATGAAGCCGTTCGAGGCTGTACTTCACGTGAAAGTGGCCCGTGGGGTTCCCGTAGGGACGGAATTAGTAGCGCTGCGCAAAGATTCACAGTAAAGACGGCGTTCCTACTGAGATTGTGTTTGGAGCTGCGCGGCCTTGCGAAATTCCTCTTCCGCTTCTTGCTTCTGACCTTTTTGCGCGAGCGCCTGGCCCAATTCCTGATGTGCCGGCGCATAGTTCGGGGCCAGAGTAATGGCCGAACGAAATTGCGAGATCGCCCCATCGAGGTCTCCCGCCTGAAGAAGCCTTTTGCCGGAGTTGGTGTTGAAGGTCGCCGCCTGCAGGCTGTTCGATTGCTTGAACAACTCCTGGGCGCGACGGCTCTCGGCCTCGGCGGCGGCAGTATCGCCCTGCTGGCGCAGAATTGCGGCTAGATTTGTGTGCGCGCCCACGAGATTGGGATTGATCTCGATGGCCTTGCGCAGGGCCGCGGCGGCGTCGGCAAGTTTATCTTCTTGTTTCAAAACAGTGCCTAATGTGTAGTAAGCCTCGCCGTAATCAGGTTTTGCGATGGTGGCGGCGCGCAGCTGCTTTTCAGCCTCAGCGAAGTCGCCTTTCTGCCAGAGTGTCACGCCAAGCGTGTAGTGAATGTCCGGCTGATTGGGCGAGAGCTGCGCGGCGGTTTGAAATTCCGCAATGGCTTCCGGGAGCTGGTCTTTTAATTTCAGCGCGAGGCCAAGGTCGTAATGTGCGGAGGCATCTTGCGGAGCGAGTTTCAGTGCGGCTTGAAACTGCGCGACTGCGGAATCGAAATCCGCCCGCTGCAAGTATGCAGTCCCCAGGTTTTCCACGTATCCCGGGTCTTCCGGGCGCATGCTGATCGCGGTCTTGAACTCCGAAACCGATGACGCCGCGTCGCCGCTCTGAATCAGCGCGAGCCCCAGGTTGTTATGCGCATCGGGATTGTCCGGCTGAAGCTGAACAACTTTTCTGAATGCGGCGACCGCGGTCTGCACATCGCCCAAGCGTTGCGCTAACAAACCGAGACTATTTTGGGCGTCGGTAAAATCGGGCCGCAGACTGGTTGCATTCCTGAATTGATCGAGTGCGGGTGTAGGCTGCTTTTCGTCTTCAAGCACGCGTCCGAGATAATAATGGGCTTCAGCATCCTTTGGATCCGATTGCACCACCTTAGCGAGCAACTCCTGTGCTTCCGCGAGCGAGTGCTGCTGCCAGCGAACGATGCCGAGATGCAGTTCGGCTACCTGGAAATCAGGTTTCAGCCGTAGTGCCTGGGAAAACTGTGCGGCAGCGTCGTCCAGATTTCCGGATTCCTCGAACAATGTCCCGAGGTCATCGTGCAGATCCGGGCGTTTGGGATCGAGAGCAATGGCTTTCTGCATTTCCGCAATACCGCCGGGCAAATCACCGCGGAAGCTCAGGATTCGGCCGAGCGTGCGGTGCGATTCGGAATCTTTGGGCGCAAGGCGAACGGCTTCGTGGGCCTCGTCGGTTGCTTCGGCGAAGTCCTGCTGCGCGGCGAGCGCATTGGCAAGATTCAAATGTGCCTGCGCAAAATTCGGACGCAGCTTGGTGGCAATCTGGAATTGCGCGACTGCGTTCTCAAACTGCCCTGCCTGAAGGAGAACCCAGCCAAGCGAGTTGTGGGCCTCGGGGCTGCGCGGCTCCAAGCGAACGGCTTTTTGAAACTCGGTGCGGGCGGAGGCGAGATCCCCATTCTCAAGTGCTGCCATTCCTTGCGCGTAGACGGTTTGCGCTTCCTGCGCGCGAGCTTCCGTGGTTTGGGCAGTGACCAATTGCGCGAAGGTGAATAGGACGCAGAAGAACGCAGAGAGAAGCAGGAATTTTGTCCGTGAGGCCGGCGACATCGGAATTATGGATTTCTGACATGCTACTACGTTCCGTGAGCAGAACCAGCGCGATGCGGCGCGAAAGCATATAGTAATTTCAGTTCTGATGCGTTTTCGGGCTCCCAGCATCCGCACCGTCGCTTGCCGGATCTTTGTGTTAGCTCTGATTCCGGCGGCGTTATTCGCGGCCACCCCACAAGTCCCGCAGCCCACGCGCATAGCCGATTTCGAAGACAT
>DATIYR010000356.1:0-7925 GCA_035517535.1 Terriglobales bacterium | reverse complement strand
ACCGAGCGCGTGCCACGTGGCGAAATCGTGGTGGGCGCAAACGAAGGCACGTGCCTGCATGTGCTTCCCGAAGTGTTTGCGCATTTCAAAAAGCAGTATCCCGATGTTTCCATCAGCATCAAGCGCGCAGACTACGGTAAGGTCCTCGAATGCGTGATTGAAAATTCGGTCGATTTTGGTGTGGTGTCCTTGCCGATCACCGACGCGCGTCTGACCGCAGTGCCGATCCACAGGGACGAGTTGGTGCTCATTGCTCCGCCCAAGCATCCGTTGGCAAAAATGAAATCGGCGACTGCCGCCGACATTGCGCAGTATCCATTGGTAATGCCTCAGGTCGGACATACCCGCGATGCACTCGACGACCTTTTCCATCAGCATAAATTGAAGCCGCGTTACGCCATGGAACTTGATTCGAGCGAACTGCTCAAGCGCTTCGTGGCAGCGGATGTAGGAGTTGGATTTATTGCCCGCTCCCACGTGCAAGAAGATGTAAAGGCAAATGTCCTGGCTGCCATTCCAATTGCTGAGGCACAGATTCGTCGCGATCTGGCGCTCGTGTTTCGCAAAGACAAAGCCCTCAGCCGAGCCGCTCTGGCATTCATCGATATTGCGGTGAAAATCAAGACCGCCGAAACGGTTGCCTTGGGCAAACGATAACGGGCCCGACCCTCGCAAAATTATTTCTGCGCCGAGCTTTCCTTCAGGTAAGCCGCTGAAAGTGTGCCTTTGCTCTTGGCGATCGGCAGCAACGTCGGGTAGAACTGCACAAATGTGGTGTTGACCGCTGCATGCGCGCGATGGCAGGTGTAACAGGCGGCCTGAACCGGAACCATATCTGCCGGCTTCGTGCCATCGAAGCCGAAAAAGGCCCAGCCGCCTTGAAAGCGCTTTGAATCGCGCAGGTGCACCTCGATTCCCATGGTCTCTGTGCTCTGATAATTTCCCTGCTGGTTGATCGAACCTTTCCCTTCGGCAGGCCGCGTCTCGAGCACCAGCATCGTCTTATCCGGCCATGTGCCGGTTTCCAAGAACGACTTGTAGGCTTCAGGATTCACGAAGACGTTGTCGAACATATGGTGACCCATCCGCATCGCGGGGTTGTAGCTCATGTCGAAGCCGGAGCTCAGATACACCCATTCGCGATAATTTTCTGGAAATTTCAGTTGGCCGCTACTGGTGTACTCCGGCCCTGGGCTCCTTACCTCCTGCGTATTAGCAGCGGGCAGCAGGGCCACAAGGAAGAGGAGCAAGTTAGCCTTCACAAACGCGTGGTGCATTGGACCTCCTGGCCCATATTACGTAGTTCGGGTGAGGAATGTTTCTGACGCGAATAACCGTAATAAACAATTTCAATTGGACGCCTTGTTCGCCAGCCTCCTAAACTCCTTGCGTGCAGACAGGTCGCGCCAGATCTCGGGTTTTGCGGATCAAACGCCCACCGGTCAGATCGTTATTCCCCGCACCTTTCCTTAGTTACCAGTTCGGCGAAGCTTACGACGAGATGTTCGACTCGCCTGGCTTGCCACGCGAGCACTACCAGGGATTGTTTCGGACTCTGCTCGAACTTCCTGCAGAGGAATTAAAAAAGAGCCAGCAGGCCGCAGACCTATCGTTTTTGCACCAGGGGATTACGTTCACGGTATATGGAAATGAGCAGGGTACGGAACGGGTTTTCCCAAACGATTTGTTGCCGCGCATCGTTTCTGGAAATGAATGGCAGCAAATCGAACGCGGTCTCGCCCAGCGAATCACCGCGCTCAATATTTTCTTGCAGGATATCTACCAACGGGGGCAAATCCTCTCAGATGGGGTGGTCCCGCGCGAGCTGATCTACAGTTGTCGCCATTTCCGGCGTGAGATGCGCGGGCTGTCAGTCCCGCGCGGCATTTACGTCAGCATTTGCGGCACTGACCTTGTGCGTCTTCCAGACGGCAGCTTCGCGGTGCTCGAAGACAATCTGCGTGTTCCCAGCGGCGTTTCCTACATGCTGGCCAACCGGCAGGTGCTGAAGCGCGTCTTCCCGGGACTGTTTCGCGACTACGGCGTGCGTTCCATCGACCACTACCCGCAGGCACTGCTTGCAACCTTGCGGGCTCTGGTTCCGCCGAATTGCTCGGGACGTCGGGAACCAACAATCGTCTTGCTCACGCCGGGTATTTTCAATTCCGCCTATTTCGAGCACACATTTTTGGCGCAGCAGATGGGAATCGAGCTGGTGGAAGGCCGCGACCTTCTGGTGCATGACAACATTGTTTATATGCGGACCACCGCCGGTCTGCGACGCGTGGATGTCATTTATCGCCGTGTTGATGATGACTTCATTGACTCGCTTTGCTTCCGTCCGGATTCGCGGCTGGGAGTCGCGGGGCTGTTCAACGCCTATCGCGCCGGAAACGTTACGCTGGCAAATGCGATCGGAACCGGTGTTGCAGACGATAAAGCTGTCTACGCATATGTTCCAGCTATCATCCGTTATTATCTGGGCGAAGATCCGATTCTAAACAACGTGGAAACGTATATCCTTACGGATAAAACGCAGCGAGAGCACGTATTAGACCACCTCGACGAAATGGTGGTGAAGGCGGTCGGAGAATCCGGTGGATATGGAATGCTGATTGGGCCCCACAGCACCCCCGAACAACGGCAGAAATTCCGTGATCTGATTCAAGCCGAGCCGCGAAACTACATCGCGCAACCCACTCTGGTGTTATCGCGTGCGCCATGTTTCGTGGATGGCGAAATTGCGGCGCGGCACATCGATCTGCGTCCTTACATTCTTCACGGGGAAAACGTTACGCTCGTTCCGGGAGGACTGACTCGCGTAGCGTTGCGCCGCGATTCCCTGGTAGTGAATTCCTCGCAAGGCGGAGGCAGCAAGGACACCTGGGTGCTGAGAGCATGAATGGTCGCGTGGAGACAACGATGCTTTCGCGCGTTGCAGACAGCCTTTATTGGATGAGCCGCTATTTGGAGCGGGCGGAGCATACCGCGCGGCTGATCGACGTGAATTTTCAGTTGCGGCTTGATCAGTCGCCCGAGCCGGGCTCCGGGCGCTGGCTGAGGTTGCTCGAAGCGCTGCAAGTGCCCGTGCCGGCGGGAACCATTATCGATTCGGCGACCCTCGCCAAGGTGCTGACCTTGGACCGTACCAATCCGTCATCCATCGTCTCCTGCATATCCGCTGCGCGGGAAAACCTTCGGCAAGTTCGCGAGCAGTGCAGCTCGGAAATGTGGGAGCAACTCAATCGGCTTTATCTGCAGGTCGTGGCCACGTCGTCCGGCAAGGCTTGGGTACTGCACTCGCAACTTTTCTTTCGCGGGATTCAAGACGGTGCGCATCTGTTTCAAGGCATAACCGATTCCACCATGAGTCATGGCGAGGGGTGGTATTACATTCAGCTGGGGCGGTTCGTGGAGCGCACGCATGGATTGGCGACTTTGATCGGAACTCATTTTGCTCGCTTTTCGGGTGCTCTGGAGCAGGCGATCGAAGGCGACGAATACCTGGAGTGGGTAGGGCTTCTAAAATGTTGCGCTGCGTTCGAGGCTTACTGCAAGAGATATACCGCTGAGTTGCGCCCGCTGCGAGTGGCGGAGTTTCTTTTGCTCAGTCCGGATTTTCCGCACTCGGTGCGCTTTTCCGTGGACCAGGTTCACTCCGCGCTGCGGGCCATCGCCGAGCTGACTGACCGGAAAGCGGATTCGCCGGTTCGCCTGGCTGGCCGTCTGCGCGCGAACCTGAGCTTCAGCCAGATCGATGAAATCATGGCCGACGGTCTGCAGAATTATTTGGGCGGCATTCGCAATCTGTGTGCACAGGCGCATAATGCGATTCATCAGATTTATTTTGACTATCCGGTGGAATCGGCGCTGGTGCAGTAGCGACACAAAATGCACAAACCACGAAGGACACAAAGGACACGACGGGGATCATGCTCACACTTCGCGTACCCTCCTGGTCCTCGTGGTTGATTAGGAAATACCTTGATCTACTCGGTTCGTCACGTCACAAAATTCCGTTATACGCCGGCGGTACGCGAAAGCATGATGGAAGTGCGCATGCAGCCGCGCACAGAAAGCAATCAGCACTGCCTCAGCTTCGATCTCGATGTCAAGCCGAGCGCCGTGATGATGCAATACCGCGATTTTCTGGGGAACAGCGTTCATCATTTCGATATCGCCGGCAATCACAGTGAGTTGATCATCAAGACGAGCTCGACCGTCGAAGTGCTTCCGGTTCCCGAGCCGTCCATATCGCATGCCGGCTCCTGGTCCGAGCTCGACGCACTGGTTTCCGCCGGCGACTACTGGGAAATGCTCTTGCCTGGCACATTCGCGCGCCCCACTCCCTTGCTCGAAGAACTGGCGAGGGAAATGGAGCTGGAACGTCGCGGAACTCCGTTACGGATGCTGTTCGATATCAGTGAGGGAATTCACGAAATATTTTCGTATGTTCCGAACAGCACCAGCGTCGATTCGCCGATCGATCATGCTCTCAGTGACCGGAAAGGCGTGTGCCAGGACTTCGCTCACATTATGATCGCGCTGGTGCGCAAGCTGCGCGTTCCCTGCCGTTATGTCAGCGGATATCTGTTCCACGCCAAGACCGACCAGTCGCTGGTTTCCGAGGGCGCGTCGCATGCCTGGGCGGAAGCGCTTTTGCCGGGCCTTGGTTGGGTGGGATTCGATCCGACCAATGATGTGCTTTGCGGTGAGCGCCATATTCGCGTCGCCGTCGGGCGCGATTACGGCGAGGTGCCCCCCACGCGCGGCGTTTATAAAGGCGGCGCCGAAAGCGAGCTTAGTGTCTCCGTCACGGTTGCACTTTCCGAAACCCCCGCCCCCGTCGAAGAATTCGGGCCGGCATTGGTTTTGAGCAGAACTCCTGCGCCGGTCACTTCGCGCACAGAACAAGAACAGCAGCAGCAATAGCCATTGCCGCCACCAGGAAGAGCGCCAACTACATTTCGTTGTCATAGTGGTTTTGGAAATTCTTCCTTTTTCCTGTTGTACAATGCGCCGGTGAGCTGTCGGATTTTTCGCGTCCTTACCATTCTTCTACTTGCGTGCGGCGTACTTCTTGCACAGGCCCCGGAAAAAAGCCGCCTGAGTTACAAATTGCTTTCAATCCAGGTGAAAGGGTTACAGCGTTTTACCGCCGACCAGGTCATTTCGACTTCGGGGCTCAAGATAGGAGAGATGGCCGGCGATCCGGAATTCCAGCAGGCTGCACAAAAGCTGGGTGAGACCGGCTTGTTCAGCCAGCTCACCTATACCTACAAATATTCGACCGCCGGATGCGACCTCGAGTTGCAAGTTGCCGAAAACCAGAAATTGGTTCCGGTGATCTTCGACAATTTCGTCTGGTTCTCAGACCAAGAGTTGATCGGCTGGATCCACTCTCGCTTACCGTTGTTCGATGGCCGGGTCCCTGGAGGTGGCAACTTCACCGACCAGGTCGCACAAGCACTGGCTTCAGTTCTCAAGGAGCACAAAATTCCTGGTGAGATAGAGGGACTTCCGTTTGCCTCTCAGAACGGGCCCATCGAAGCTTACGAATACAAGGTGGGATTTCATCCCATCGTGATCCGCAACGTTGATTTCCCCGGCGCCGCACCCGATGACGTTCCTTTATTGCAGGCTGCGGCAAAATCGTTTGCCGGCGAGGATTATCTGCGGACCAGACTGCGCGCGCAGGAGCGGTTGGATCTTTTGCCGGTTTATCACGCGCGCGGATATTTAAAAGCCCAATTCGCCGACGCCCAGGCGAGAGTTGCCCAGGAAGGCGCGCAGACAGTTGTCGACGTCAGCTTTCCAGTAAATCGTGGAGTTCAGTACAAGCTGGCAGACTTACAGTTCGCCGGGAACACCGCGTTTCCTGCCGACAGGTTGCGTGGTCTGATTCACCTGAAGCCCGGCGAGCCGGCGAATTCCGTTGAGCTGGGAGATGACCTCGACCAGATTCACAAGCTGTACGGAACCAAAGGTTACCTTTTCGCGCATGTTGAACCGCTGCCGACTATGGATGACTCGGGGGCAACCGTCTCTTATCAACTTAAGATCAGCGAGAACGATCTCTACCGCATGGGCGAGTTGACTTTTGACGGGGTTCCTCAAGAGAATGCTTCCCGGATGGCGGCACAGTGGCAGATGAAAAAAGGCGACCCGTTCGACGATACCTATGTGCTGAGATTTTTCGGTATTCTGTATCGCGATTTCGGCCTGAAGAGCTCGTACGACGTTGCCCAGAAAGAAAACATCAATCGGCAGGATAAAACTGTCTCGGTGAGTTTGCATTTTGTGCCGAAGAGTTGAGGCGGATCGGGCTACCGCGCTAAGCAGTCAGTTTTTGTGCGACATCGTGCAACCGGAGAGCTGGAAGGAAATCTAAACATTGGAGAATCTTGCCATGAAATCACGAAGTTTTACTTTAGTTGCACTTTTATTGCTGGCGACGACAGTCACAATCGCCGCGGCGAAGAGCCACACCTATGTCGGCGAAGTGTCGGACTCGATGTGCGGGGCCAAGCACATGATGGCGGACAAAGCCGCCTGCACCCGGGCATGCATCCAGAAAGGTTCGAATTATGCGCTAGTGGTAGGCGACAAGGTATATACGCTGCAGACCAGCAAGAAAGCTGATCTCGATGAGCTGAACACTTTGGCGGGCGAAAAGGCCAAAGTCACAGGTACGGCAAATGGCGACACCATCGCCGTCAGCCGAGTAGCCGCGGCGAAGTAGAAGTCGCAGACTTGCAGGGCCGGACCCAATCGGCAACACTCGTAAGCTGAGCGCCGGTGGTGTCCCACTCATAACGCTTTTTCTCTCAGTTTTTATATTGCATTGCGGCTGATCGTGTTATGTTTTACGATTCGTTCACTCAAAAACCCGGAGGGTTTCTGAATTGTCCAAAGACATGGTCCCCAAGCGGATCTTCTTCACTAAGGGGAACGGTAAGCACAAAGAACGCCTGACGTCATTCGAACTGGCCCTTCGCGACGCCGGCATTGCAGCCCAGAACTTGGTTCGAGTCTCATCCATCTTTCCGCCGCAGTGTAAGTTGATTTCGCGCGCCCAGGGACTCCCATATTTGGATCCCGGCGAGGTGGTCTTCGCGGTCGTCGCTGAGAATTCCACGCACGAACCCCATCGGCTATTGGCCGCAAGCATTGGCGTCGCGATTCCCGCTGACCGTAACACTTACGGCTATTTGAGCGAGCATCATTCTTTTGGCGAAACCGAAGACGCTGCCGGAGATTACGCCGAGGAACTTGCCGCCGAAATGCTGGCTACGACTTTGAATGTCGAGTTCGATCCTGACCGTTCGTGGGACGAAAAAAAGGAAATCTACCGCATCTCGAACAAAATCGTGCGCACTGCAAATGTGACGCAATCGGCAGTAGGCGATAAACGCGGCCTGTGGACGACCGTGATTGCAGCCGCGATCTTCATTTTTGACTAAAAAGTTCTTATCCGTGCGTTTCTAGAGCACTCTAGCTCTTCTTTCCGCGATACTGTCACTCCGACCGAAGCAGACGCGCACGCTCCCGCCAGTCATCGTCTCCAGCATTTATAATTTTTATTCTCTTAATCATCGGAGGGCTTAATGCCGGACTCTTTCAACGGTGTGCCTGTGCCGCGCGACGGCGGGCGGATCAATTATCAAAGTGGTCGTCTTCAGGTTCCAAATAATCCAATCATTCCGTTCATCGAAGGGGATGGCACCGGTCGCGACATTTGGAAGGCTTCCGTGCGCGTCTTCGATGCAGCGGTGCACAAGGCTTACAACGGCAAACGCCGCGTGGTTTGGTATGAAATCTTTGCGGGTGAAAAAGCCAAGGCAAAATTCAACGACTGGCTACCGAAGGATTCTGTCGACGCGATCCGGGAGTTTCGGGTGGCGATCAAAGGCCCGCTTACCACG
>DATIYR010000355.1:0-4371 GCA_035517535.1 Terriglobales bacterium | reverse complement strand
TGAAGACCGGCTCAAGGCCGTCTTGAAGGAAATCGAAGACTCTCAAGGCAAGATCATTCTCTTCATCGACGAGCTGCACACGCTGGTCGGCGCGGGAGCGGCGGAAGGAGCAATCGATGCTTCGAACATGCTCAAGCCGGCATTGGCCCGCGGCGAGCTGCGCGCCATCGGCGCAACCACGCTGAATGAATATCGCAAGCACATCGAAAAAGACGCCGCGCTCGAGCGCCGTTTCCAGATCGTCTTCGTCGGCGAGCCGAATGTAGAGGACACGATCGCGATTCTCCGCGGATTGAAAGAACGGTACGAAGTTCATCACGGCGTGAGGATTAAAGATTCCGCGATCGTCGCGGCGGCAACTTTGTCGCACCGTTACATCTCTGATCGATTTTTGCCGGACAAGGCAATCGATCTTATTGATGAGGCAGCAGCGTCGCTGCGTATTCAGATCGACTCGATGCCGACGGAAATCGATCAGCTTGAACGCCGCGCTACCCAGCTCGAAATTGAAAAGCAGGCGCTGAAAAAAGAAAGCGACCCGAATTCGAAAGAGCGTCTGGCTGGAATCGATAAGGAGCTCGCCGGAATTCGCGAGCAATCGAATGCGCTTAAAGCGAGATGGAAGCAAGAAAAAGACCTGATCGCACGATCACGTCAGCTCAAGGAAAGAATCGAGCAGCTAAAGATCGATGAGCAGGCAGAAGAGCGTAAAGGCAATTTGCAGCGGGTGGCGGAGATTCGCTATGGGCTGATTCGTCAAGCGGAAGAGGAGCTGGCCAAGGTCACCGCTCAGATCGAGGGCAAGTCGGACAAGAGTGTCCGGCCCACACAACCACGCATGCTGAAGGAGGAAGTCGACGAAGAAGACATCGCCCGCATCGTTTCCAAGTGGACCGGCATTCCGGTCTCGAAGATGCTCGAAGGCGAAGTGAAAAAGCTGGTCACGATGGAAGACCGGTTGCGGCAGAGAGTCGTTGGCCAGGATGTTGCAGTCGAGCGCGTCTCCAATGCAATTCGCCGTTCGCGCGCGGGGCTCAGCGATCCCAAGCGGCCGATTGGATCATTCATTTTTCTCGGCCCAACTGGTGTCGGCAAAACCGAGTTGGCGCGCGCTCTCGCCGAATTTCTATTCGACGACGAGCATGCCCTGGTGCGCATCGACATGTCGGAATACATGGAGCGCCATGCCGTCTCACGACTGATCGGCGCGCCTCCGGGATATGTGGGCTACGAAGAAGGCGGACAGCTCACTGAGCAGATTCGCCGCCGGCCGTATGCGGTGATCCTGTTCGACGAAATCGAAAAAGCGCACCAGGATGTTTTTAACATCCTGCTCCAGATCATGGATGACGGGCGCCTCACGGACGGCCAGGGCCGCGTGGTCGATTTTAAGAACACGATCATCATCATGACTTCGAACCTCGGGGCGTCTTTTTTACAGGCTGAAGGCCTGAGCTCCGAAGCCGGGTTCAGCGAGGCGTCGAAGCAGGTGCTTAATGCTTTGCACGCGCACTTCCGGCCCGAGTTCCTGAACCGCGTGGATGACATCATCATCTTCCATCCGCTCGGCAAAGAGCAGTTGGTCAAGATCATCGACCTGCGGCTTGAAGATTTGCGGCGGCTGCTGGCCGATCGCAAAATCTCAATCGAGCTCACGGATGCGGCGAAGGACCTGGTGTTCACCGAAGGCTTCGATCCGAACTTTGGCGCACGGCCGCTGAAGCGTGCAATTCAGAAGCTGATTCAGGATCCGCTCGCGATGAAAATCCTGGATGGCGAAGTGCTGCACGGCGACCACGTAGTGGTGGATGCGAAAAAGGGCAAGATGACGTTCCAGGTCAGCCACAGAGTTGGTGAGCCGGCGCCGGCAGCGCGATGATCACGGCTTTGTGCCAGTCACCATGGTTACCGTGAGAGCCGGCAGCTGATGGTTCCATGCAGGTGGAGTGTGCTCGAAATATATGAGAATGGGCCGGTACTGATCGGGCTGAATCGGCGATTGTGTCAGGTCCTGATAATTGGTGCCGCTAAGCAGCGCTTCAACCGGTCGCGTTTGAGTTGCGACTGGGGCACCATCCGCTCCGATGAACTGTGCCTGCACCTGTACTCCGTTAATGGCGGTATTCCCTGCATTGTGCAAAACCCCGCTTAAGTAAAGCGCGCCTCCAATCGGCGAGGCTTCAATCTTCATATTTGTGAGCTGAACCTGACCTGGCACGGGCTGCTGCGGGACCTGGGCTCCGACGGGCAGATTCCTGACGTGAGGTCCTCTGGGCAGGAAATATAGAATTCCGGCGATCAGCGCCGCTCCTACGATCAGAATAAAAATAGGCCAGGGAAACTTGCTCTTCTTAATGATTTGAACTTTCCCGTGCGCGTCGCCGGTGCGGCGCGGCGGAATGTTAGGAAATTGCGGCTGCTTTGGACTGGTCGCCATTCATGAACTCTTCGGCCCAAGTCGGGCGTAAATTCGATGGCCGAAAGTCGCGGTGAGTTATCCTCCCGTGACGTCCCTAAGCAGTTCCTCTGCGAAACTCTGTGTTCTCTGTGCTTAGTTTTTAAAACCTTCACCACAGAGAACACTGAGAACACAGAGGTAATCACAGAGAGAAAGCACGAGCTCGCACCTGCTCTGGCGTGCAGCCACTCTCGCGCAACCTGCGGATACTGAGCGCGTCGTGGCGCTTGGCCAGGCGGGCGCCTGCTTCATCTCGCACCAGGTCGCAGTGGTAGAACTCTGGAGCTTGCCAGCCCAGAGCACGATAGAGCAGAAGCTGTCGCGCAGTGGACTTCAGCAGATCAGCTCCGCGCACGACTTCAGAAATTTTCATCGCGTGATCATCGACCACCACCGCGAGTTGATACGCAGGAACATCATCCCGGCGCCAGAGAACAAAATCTCCGAAATCGCGGCCAGCTATGTACGATTGTTGGCCAAGATGCTGATCGACAAAGCTGATCGCCCCGTTACCAGAAACTCGGGCAGGAACCCGGAATCGCCAATTCACGCCGGCAGGTTGTTCGAATTCCTTCGCATCGGTTCGGCTCCGGCACTTGCCGGGATAGATCGGCTCGTCATCGAGATCATTGGGAGCGCTGACCGCAGCAGCCAGGTCTTTGCGCGAGCAGGTACAGGGATAAATGAATCCGCCGTCACGCAGCGTTCTCCACGCTGCTAAATACAGCTCGCGCCGTTGGCTTTGCGAATACGGCGCGAACGGCCCCCCACAATCTGGACCTTCGCTCCAGGAGATTCCCAGCCAGTGCAAATCCTCGAACATCGCGGAGACAAATTCTGGACGGCAACGGTCCGGGTCCAGATCCTCGTTGCGAACTAAAAGAACGCCGAACTCCTTGGCGCGCTCGGCCGCGACGAGAAATGTTCGTGCGTGACCAAGATGTAAGTACCCGGTCGGCGAGGGCGCAATACGCCCGCGGTATCCGTTTGCAAAGCCCATCATGTATGGCCAGCAATGGCGAAGCGCTGCAAATCAACGCAAGTTGATGTGCCTTCAGAGTTTATACCCGGCTTTCTCAAAACCCGCGCCGGACGCCAAGTTTGAAGGAACGCAGCAAAGGTCAGGGGGTCCGGTCGACGAAAAGTTTTTCTCGCCTGGAATTGCATTTCTAAGTTGACGAACTCACAAGCCGTGTGAAATCATCCGTGGGCTTCTCCCCCGAGAAGCTGGATTCCCAGGCTGCCGCACATAAAGACGGTAAGCAAACATCGCGTGCCGTACCGCATTTGCCAGCGCAAGATGCACCACCAGCATTTGCTCAACAACCCCACTGCTGTCAAGCCATTTTCCCTTGAAGCAGCGTTAAGGAGAGAATTCCCGTGAGAACTTCGAAGATTGCATTTTTAACTTTGTTCCTGGTGCTGGGCTTGCTAACGAGTGCAGTCGCCCAACGCTCTGAGGGCTCGGAGCACGCCGGGTTGCCATATCCTAATGCCAGGACGCCAAGGGCGACCGACCTCGGCGAGCTCACGGCCAAAGCCGGCAGCACACCGATTACGGTGACGGTCGCGCTTAGCCTGCGCAATCTGGCCCAGGCTGAAGCCCTGCTGAACTCGATCAACACACCAGGCGACGCGCAATATCATCAGTTTCTGACTGCAAACCAGTTCGCGGCTCGCTTCGCTCCAACAGATGCGGACGTCGCCAAGGTCACTTTGGCGTTTGCGAAATACGGACTGGCAGTCGAGAGGACGAGCACAACCACGCTTGTGGTAACCGGTTTGCCGGCAAACCTCGAGCGCGCTTTTTCGGTGAACCTGCATAGCTACGAAGTTCCGGCGTACGACAGCACATCGGGATACACCTTTCATGCTCCTCTGGCTCATCCGACGATTCCCGCTGAAATTGCAGG
>DATIYR010000354.1:0-7328 GCA_035517535.1 Terriglobales bacterium | reverse complement strand
GCTTACGCTTGACGCCTGAATTTGCGTGCTCTTCACCATGTTCTGCACGTTGACGCTCATCTCGTGCATGGTGCTGGTGACTTCGTCAATGGCAGAGGAACTTTGCAGGCTGATCTTGGCCGATTCATCGGACGCACCCGCGACTTGTGCCGAGGCGCTGGCCACTTGCGAAGCCGCGTCTCGCACGCTGCGTACCAGGTTTCGCAACCCTTCGACCATCTTTCCGAAGGCATTGCCCAGCGTGTCATTGATGGAACGCGGCCGCACATCGACGCGCAAATTACCACCTGCGATAGCTTCAGAAAGCATGGCCATTTCTTTCAGGTACTTCACCATGCCTTCAAAACTGCGGCCCAGTTCTCCAATTTCATCTGTTCTCTGAATGTCGATCTTGTGATCCAGATCGCCGGCCTGGCCGATTTGCTTGGCCACGCGCATAAGATCAGTTAGCGGTTCCGTGATCGATTTCGCAGTTCGGAATGCGATGAAGATTCCGAAACCAAGTGCTACCAGTGTGCTTAGCAGCGCGATGACTACGATTTCAGTTCCGGCGTTTTCGTCGGACTTGCGGCGCGTCTCAACCAGGTTCTTGGTTTCCTGGTCGGCTTGATCCAGGAATTGGGTCGAAGTTTTCACCCACGATGAGGCGTCTTTTTGCAGATAATAAATCTGCAGGTCCGCAACGGTTGCGTTCCCGGCGTCGACTTCCCGGCGTTTTTCGAGCATCGGTTGCGCAAAATCCGTAGCCCATGTGGCTTCGTTCTTCGCCACGTTCTCGAGTGCGGAGCGCTGCTGGTCGGAGCTGGCCAATTTCCCGCTGTTGTCCAGATACTCCTTAAGCTTCTGCACGCCTTCGTTCATGTGGTCGACTTCACGGCTGTCTCCACTGAGCAGATAGTTACTCAGATAGAGCCGGTTCTGCATCATCTGAAAGCGGATCTGGTTGGTGAGTTCGGCCATTTCCAGCGCTTGAGAAGCGGCCGCTTTGGTGTTGTGTTCCCGCTCCACGGCGACGAGAATAACTATGAGCAGGAGCAGCACCGCCGCAAGGATGGCGCCGAATCTTACATAAAGCTGCTTGGTTATAGACATGAATATCGCTCCGCTGCCTCGATCAGCCGCGCCGCTCAGTTACCGGGATCAAACTTAAACTCCACGGTTTCCGTCGTTTCAGCGCTGGCGGGGTCGAACTTCCATTTTTTCACTGCATCCTCTGCTGCCGCCGCAAGAATCGGGTGACCACCAATTACTTTGGTGTCTTTCACATTGCCATTAGGTGAGACTGTAACCTCCAGCCGAACCACGCCGGTCAGCGACATCTTGCGCGCGATATCCGGGTATTCCGGATACACTCTGCTGCGAACTTTGCGCTGCACATGGTCCTGGGCAAATCCGTCGACCGGGAAGCAGGTGACGGAAAAAAGGGTAAGCATCAGTAAAGCGCTTAGAACTGACAGCAGGAAACTGCGCACACTTCGAACCGTAGTTGACACGGACACGTCCCCCTCGAAACAAAAATGCGTTTTTGTTGTGCAGTCCCTTCTCCAGAATGGGCAAGTGTTCGGAACTTTGGTAACGTCTTGTTTCCTTCAACTTACAAGCACGTGGCAAGAAATCTGACCGAGTGAGTCAGGGAAGCGCGTCTCACAAGAAAAACCGCGTCTCAAAAAGATACGCGGCCAATAATTACAAACCGATTACTGGGCGCGCACTGACGCGGGCTTTTTCCTTGACTCAAAATGAGACGCACTATAGATTCCCGTTAATCAATAACTTGGAAGATTGCGCGCGTTGAGGAGCTGATTTACGGGAGCCGAGCACATCGTGGGAACACTCACAGAAGCACCCAGCGACGATGCTCGCTTCCAGGAACTCCTGCTGAATTTTTCCGCCGCAGCGGCTAAAGCGCTCTCTTCCGCTGAAATACTCCGGCTTTTCTGCCGGAATGCTCGGGAATTTTACGGGGCCAGCGCCGCCTACATCTGGCGCTTCATTCCTCCCGATCAACTTGTGGGAGTTGAGGGCGACGGCTGGATGGCGGAGCAATTCCGCTCCACCCACCTGAAGACCAGTGAGAGTGCTGTCGTTGTCGAAGCCATCCAGAAAAGAAAGGCGATCGTCGCGAATACGATCGACGAAACTCGCTATCCGATTGCGGAAATATTCCAAACTAAATCGCTGGTCGTAGCGCCGTTGATCGTATGCAATGAAGTGATCGGGGCTGTAGTCCTGATGCACGCATCGGACGCGAACTTCTTTAGTGAGTGTCATGTCGCGAAGGCAACGATCCTTGCGGCGCAGCTGGGAAGCCTGCTGGAGGCGGCGCGGCTTACTCACGAAAAAAAAGAAGACACCCGGCGGGCGGAAATTTTAGCGGAAGTCGCTCAGAGCTTGCAGGCACAGCCCGACTCGGGTTTGCTGGTCGATTCCGTTGCCGACCACCTGCGCGCCTTATTGCGCACGCCTCTGGTTTGCATTCTCGCCCGCGCGGCCAGTGGTTTTGAACTGTGGTCGGTGGCGACTGACGATCCAGCGGTCAGCGTTGTCGTCCGCGCTCGCCAGGACCGCAAAGCCTTGCACTTCGCTGCCGATATCGCCAATCGCGCGATTGCCGCCCATGATCTCATCGCCGTCTCCGTTAGTCCGGCATCCCACTCCCTTGAAAGCTTTGTCCCCGCGGGCACCTTGCTCGCCGTGCCTTTCCGCACCTCGAGCAAGGAAGGCGCGGTGCTTGTCTATCCGCGGCGTGAAGGAACATTCACCACGGAAGAGAAAAAGCTTTTGCCTGTGGTCACCAGCTTAGCGGCAGTGGCAATCTCGAATGCCGAACTCTATGGCACGGCGCGGGAGCAGGCCAAAGAACTGCAGCAGATCGTCAGCATTGCCGCCGAACTCGGCTCAATCTCCGATCTCGATGATTTCATGCGGCGATTCATACAGCGCGCCAGCGATTTTCTTGGCTTCGACCGCGCGTTCGTAGGGCTGATCGAGAACAATGCTGTTCAAGTCCGATGGAGTTACCGGAACGGTGAACACGGCTCCGGCGGTTACGTCATTCCTGAGGGCGTGTTGACTCGGGCGATCCTGAAGAAAGAAATTTTCTGGTCGGATGACGCCACGCAAATTCCTGGCACGAATGCATCGGTGCTGGCCGAATTTAATGTGCGTCAGTTATTGACCGTTCCGCTTCTTAGTGCAAAAGGGGACCCGCTCGGCGTCTTTGGCGTTCTCGATCAACGCGACCATCTGCCCATTTCGCAGGAAGATATCCGGCGCGCCAAGGCGCTGGCCGGGCACATGACCGCGGCGCTCGAAGTCAGCCGAAACCTGCTTCTCTCTGAGCGGCATCACCGGCGCTCCGAGGAACTGACGAGTCTTGCTCTGGAAGTGAGCTCACTGGTTCGCGGACCTGATGTAGCACGCAGATTTTTAGAGCGCGCGGCGAAAATCATGGAATCGAGCGATGCCGCACTCGTGACTACGACCAGCGCCGGCGTGGCAAGCACGTTTCTGCATAGCCTGCCCAGTGACAAGAACAAACAAATCGAGCCACGGTTCTCCCGCGCAGTGATTGCTGCTGTTTCGAGTGCCCCGGAAGCAGTGCTCACGAAGACGGCTGCCGAGCTGTTTGGCGATACGCCCGACGCAGCCGAATGGAACCAGATCGTCATCGTTCGATTAAGCGGTGCGTCGGGAGAGCTCCTGGGTGCTTTATGCCTCGCCAACTGCAAAACGCCCTTAGATTCGGAGGACCAGCAGTTGCTTCAGGCGATCGCCGGGCAAGCTTCGGTTTCGCTCGAAAACGCCCGCTTTTTTACGCGTATGGAGCAGGCAAGCCGGCACTGGCTGGAAATTTTCGACGCGATCGCCGATTTCATCGTTGCGCACGATGAATCCGGAAACGTGTTGCGCGTCAATCGCGCGCTCGCTGACTTCATCGGCGTACAACCACAGCAGTTGATCGGATTGAACATGGCCACCTTGCTGGCCACCAGCACCGGGCCGCTGCCGTTTTCATGTCCATTCTGCCGCCCGACCGGCGAGCTGTCCGATGAATACGTGCACCCTGCTCTCGAGCGAACATTTCTGGTTTCCACTTCACAGGTGCATGCGGCCAGCAGTGAAGGCCTCCAAACCGTTCACGTTCTTAAAGACATCACTGACCGCCGCGAGGCCGAGCGCCGCTATCGCGAACTTTTCGACAACATTCAGGAAGGATTGTTCTTTTGCAGTCCAGATGGGCGCTTCATCGAGGTGAACGACGCCCTGGTGCGCATGCTTGGCCACAGCAGCCGGGAGGAATTGTTGCATTGCGATCCGCGCCAGGAAGTCTTTCCCTCGCCGGACCAACATGCTGCGCTGTTTGCGGACATGGAGCGGCACGGCGTGTTGCACAATCGTTCGGCGGTGCTAAAAAGAAAAGACGGGAGCGCAGTCCATGTGCTGATCAATGCTTTTGCGGTTCAGGGCTCTCACGGCCAGGTTTCCCAGTATCGCGGCCTGATACTCGACATCACCGGACTCAAGGCATATCAAGCCGAGTTGCAGCGGGAGCGTGACTTTTCCGGCAAAGTCCTGAACAACACCCAGAGTCTGATTCTGGTAACCGACACCGCCGGGCTGGTGAGCTATGCCAATCGCCGCTGGCTGGTGATGGGCTACGAGCAGGAAGCAATCATCGGCAAGCCGTTAGAACAGCTGATTGCCCCCGCGAGCAGCGACATTTTCCGCGAGGCCTACGCAGCAATTCTCGCGGGAAAACAAGTCGACAACCTCGACCTGCAAATTCTGCGCGCGGACCGCCGCGTGGGCCAGTTCTCGGTGAATATGAGTCCGATGCGCGACGATCAAAGTCAGGTCAGCAGCATCGTGGTCGTTATGAGCGATGTGACGGACGCCGCTTCCCTGCAATCGAAGCTGCTGCACAGCGAAAAAATGGCGGCGGTGGGGCAACTGGTTTCCGGCGTTGCCCACGAGGTGAATAATCCGCTCACTGCGATTTTGGGTTTCGCGGATCTGCTGATGGAAAATCCCGAGGTCCCGGAGATAGCGCGAAAAGATTTGCGAGTGATCCTGCAGGAGGCGCAGCGCACAAAGCTGATTGTTCAAAACCTCTTGAGCTTCGCGCGTCAAATGCCGCCGCAGCGCAAACCGATTCAGTTAAATCCCATCCTGAAACGTACGGTCCAGTTGCGTTCCTACGATCTGCAAAGCCGGGGCGTTTCCGTCACCGAAAACCTTCGCGACCATTTGCCGTTCGTCATCGGCGATTCGCACCAGCTTCAGCAGGTGTTCCTGAATATCCTGAATAATGCCTACGATGCGGTGCGCGAGGTCGCGGAAAATCCGCGCATCGAAATTTCCACCAGATGCAGAGACAATGTCGTGGAGGTGAACTTTCGCGACAATGGTTGCGGAATCAGCCATCCCGAGCGCATCTTCGATCCTTTCTTTACTACCAAGCAAGTTGGCGAAGGCACAGGTCTTGGCCTGAGCATCTGCTATGGCATCGTGAAAGAACACGGCGGCGAAATTCTTTGCGAGAACAATACGGATGGCCCCGGCGCAACTTTCATCGTCCGGCTTCCGGCCGTGCGGGAACTCGCCTCGGTTTCTGCCATCGCAGGAGTCACCCAACAATGAGCGCGCCCGCATTACAACCAAAGCTCCTGCCGATTCTGCTCATTGAAGATGAACCTGCAGTGATGAGCTACGTGCGCGCGATACTCGAGCGCGCCGGTTATGAAGTCACCGGCGCAGAATCGGGGGTAGATGGCCTGCGGCAGCTTGAGTCTCAAGATTTTCTCGGGGTTGTTTCCGACATGCGCACGCCCGGCGGCGTGGACGGCGCGGATGTGTACGAATGGATTTCCGCCAATCGTCCTGCGCTTGCGTCGCGGCTGGTGTTCATCACCGGCGACATCGCCAGCGAAGAAACGGTACTCATACTTCGCCGCACCGGCGTGCCTTGTGTCGAGAAACCTTTTCGAGTTCAGCAGTTCATTTCCGTAGTCGAGCAAACAATGGGGAAACCTCGTGAGTGAGAGTGGAATTCATTTTCTTGTGGTCGATGACGAAGAAAGTATTCGCAGATTGTGCATAACCGTTGCCGAAGGGCTCGGCTTCAATTGCAGCGAAGCTAGTAACGGCGAGTCTGCGCTTGCAAATCTGGAAGAGCACCCGGCGCACATCATTCTGACCGATCTGGTGATGCCGCAAATGTCCGGCATCGAATTCCTTGAGCAAGTCCGGAAGATATTACCGCGTTCTGAAATCGCCGTCATGACCGGCCACGGCTCGGTCGAGACTGCGGTACAAGCCATGAAACTCGGCGCCTACGATTACATCTCGAAGCCGTTCTTCGCGATAGAGGAATTGCGCCTGCTGCTGCGCAGAATGGCAGAGAAGATTCGGCTGGTTGAAGAAAACGAATTTTTGCGGGAACGAACTTTGGCCGAAACCGAATTGCATGGCATCGTCGGCGCTTCGCCAAAAATTCAAGACGTGCTGCGCATGATCGCCCGCCTGAAAGACACGCGCACTCCGGTGCTCATCGCAGGCGAAAGCGGCACCGGCAAAGAACTCGTCGCTCGCGCAATCCACTTCCGGGGAATGTTTGCCGAGCGGCCGTTCGTGGCCGTGGATTGTGGATCGCTCGTTCCTACTCTGATCGAGAGCGAACTCTTCGGTCATGAAAAAGGAGCATTCACCGGAGCAATGCGTTCGAAACCGGGCATGCTGCAGTCGGCGGACGGCGGGACGATTTTTCTCGACGAAATTGGCGAACTGCCGCTCGAAATGCAGGCGAAATTCCTCCGTTTCCTGCAGGAAAAAGAAGTTCGCCCAGTGGGCAGCAATAACAAAGTTAAGGTCGACGTGCGCGTAATCGCAGCCACCAATCGCGACCTCGAAGCTGAATACCGCGCCGGCCGCTTCCGCAAGGATCTTTATTTCCGTCTCAATGTCGTCACCATTCAATTGCCCCCGCTGCGCGAGCGTCGCTCCGATATTCCGATGCTCACGCACTGGTTTCTCGATCATTTCGCGAAAGGCGACGGTGTTGCCGTTGCCAGCGTCGCGATGAAGCGTTTGCTCGAATACGACTGGCCGGGAAATGTGCGCGAACTGGAGAATTGCATCGAGCGCGCGGTCGCTCTCGGTAATGGAAAGACAATCGATATCGGTGATCTTCCGCCTGCGATTTTTTCAGCCAGCCCGGTTGAGGAAAGTGCTCACTTTGCAGCGCCTGCCCCGCTCTCAGCCACCGATCTCGAGGAGATCGAGCGGGACACCATCCAGCGCGTCTTTCAGCAGGTAAAAGGCGACAA
>DATIYR010000353.1:0-3065 GCA_035517535.1 Terriglobales bacterium | reverse complement strand
TCGCCGTCGAAATCGAGATGAGGAGTCAGCTCAAAAGAAAACGGAGTATAGCCACCCTTGTATTCGCCAAGCTTCTGTCCATTGATCCATACCGTCGATGCAGTCATCGCGCCTTCGAAGTCAACGAAGACATGTTTACCCCGCGCTTCGGGCGGAAGTTTGAAGTGGCGGCGGTAGATGGAAACAAATTCATAGCGCTTCTCGTCAAACCCATGCCACGGCAGACGAACATTGGTATGCGGAATTACCACGCGGTCGAAAGCGGAATCGTCAAAATCCTTGGCCGCCGCGCTGTCCGTGAATTTGAAGCTGTAAAACCAGTTCCGGTTCATGGGAAGGACCAGCCTTCCCGCGGCGCTTGAATCTGATTTCGCAACATTTTCCGCCAGCGCATGTGGCGCCAGACTAGCCGCGGCAATCACTGTACTTGCATTCCGGATGAAGTCACGTCGATCCATAGTTTCTCCCATTTAGATTTGTTTACCGAAACGTCCGTGTGCGAACGGACTTCTGAGGATGTCAGCGTTCACGATCAGGCTTACACAATCCAGGAAAGCAACTGCTTCATGTTCGTCGGACTGCTCGATTCCGTTCCGTGTGGCACCGACGGGCCAATCACCACCGCCTGATTATGGTCCTCAAACCAAACCAGGAATGCCGATTTCTCTGCGCCAGTGAGCCGTTGCTGGTTGATCCAGTTGTAGTACGCGCCCATGTCGGCGTCGACCAGCGAACCGATCAGGTCCGGCTCCGGAGAGCCGCCATTTGCAGACAAAAGCTCGTTCATCGGCTTTTGCCTCTGCCGCGGCGCAAATCGCACCAGCAACGTGAGCGGCTGTGCCCGGCGCAATGCTTCGCGTGCAGTCCACTGCGCGAAGGTAGTGCTGAAAATCTGTGTGCCCGAACCTTCCGTGAGCACCTTCAACTGAAAGCGGGAGAGCACGACGTCGCTCGACTTATCCAAACCGATATCAGCCGGGCGCATTTCCGCCATAAGCGTGCGCAGAGATTCTGGCCCCATGCCCGGACGCGAAGTCTCCGCTTGAATTTTGCGCAGCAGCTCGGCGCGCGCGGGCGCGAGAGTTTGGTAGGAAACCGTCGTCAGCGCTGGGTCGTACTTGCCCGGTTTGCCTCCATCGATATACCAGTGCGCATACGGGGCCGGATGCGCCGTCACCCGCGCAGAAACCGCGTCCATCAAGGATTCCAGACCATTCGTGGGATCGACACTGCTGAAGTATGCACCCTGCGGACGCAATTTCCGAAATAGCGGCGCGCTGTAAGAATCAACGCCTTGGCCAACGATGCTGATGCCCAGCCGCGGAACCGGCGGTTGCTCAGGCGGAACCGTTGCGCGCAAATGATCGGCATAGTGGATCGCAGCCAGACGGAACGCGTCCTGCTGGTGCGTGCTCCAAAGATGAGCGGAAAATTGTTCGACAAACTGCGCCGGTAAATTGACCCAATCGAATCGCTCAAGCCTCTCGGACATTTTGATCGCAGCGAATTCCCCGAACCAATCGTTCACCTGGGCGGCAGAGAGCGATTGCAGATTCGCCAGTTCCCTTTCGAGCGCTCGCCGCTCGGCGGGAAATTTGTAGTCGTAGTCGATGATCTCGCGAAGTAATGAAGACAAAAAACTCAGCGGCAATTGCTTCATCGATTCGAGATATTCGGTTGCCAGTTTCCGCGCCTCTGGCGGATAGCGGTTGAACTGCTCCGGTTTGAGGTCGCGTGGAAGCATATTTATACGAGTTCTGCTATCGGCCTGCCCTGCGCAAGTGACGCGGAAAATCCCAGCATGGAACCGAGGGTTGGAACCAGATCGGTTGAGTCCACGGCACGGTCATAAACAACGCCTTCGCGAATTCCCGGACCGAGCGCCAACAGCCAGGTCGTTCGAGAAAGTGCATCTCCGGTACGGTGATGCTGAAATCCGTTCCCCCCGGCGTCCTCGTCGGAGTCGCGCCCGAAATCTGGCAGAATGATGAGCGTCGTTTTGCCTGCATACTCCGGTTCGCTCTGAATCATGCCCCACAACTCCCCGCACAGCCGGTCGGTCCGCCGAATGCCCTCGATATAAAGCGAATACGCACCCGCATGTGCCACATCGATGTCGTGCAGCGTGACCCAGAGTAAACTCGGCGCCACCTGCCGCATGAGCTGGCGCACGATATAAACGGAAAGCTCATCCGGACTCGAAAGTGTGCGCGCGTGGATTTTGAAATCATTAACTGAGACCTTCAGGATGGTTTCAAGTTGCTCAAGCTCGAACTCGTTGCCTGAGAGTTCGGGCGCATAAAACGGAGTCTCGTAGTTATCGCGCAGCAGGTGCTCGTAATCGGCTTTCCCACCAGACATTGCTGCCGTGAGCAGGTGCTTCGGAAGAATGACGCGTGCGCCGAGACCCGGCCCGAACGACAGGTTATTGCTTTCACCGATCCGGTTGAATCCGTTGCTCGGTGCAACCACCCATGCGTCGGAAGAAGGGCGATGCAGCTCTTTCCGGAAATATTCGAAGACGGTTGGATTTTCTGGTGGCAGCGAAGCAAAGTTGTTGATCGTCTCGTAGGCGCCTGTGGCCAGGCTTGCGGTCGCAACGTAGTGGCCGAGAATTCCGCGATTCACCACCTGCGTGAAAAAGCTCGCCTGCGGGATCAGCTCGCGCATCATGTGTGGAATGTTCTCTTGCCCTTCGGGGGCGAACGTTTCCTGATCGCGGGCTCCGCCGCCAAACGTAACAACAATGACTTTTCTCTTAAGCGAAGTTGCTGCCTGCGCGAAGCGAGACGGCAACAACGTGCTTCCGAGCGCGAGCCCGGCGGCATCGCGCAGAAACTCGCGACGGGAGCGAGAGATGAGTGCGCTTTTGGAAAATAAAGAAGTCATTGTGATAATGACGAGCTGCTGTTCGCTTCCTTCTTTTCAGAAATCACGAACTGCCGAATCTCGGCGCGCTGCTTGTCGAGTTCGGCAAGATGCTCCGTTCGCAACTTCTGATAAACCTCGAGTTCTTTTTGCGCGCGACCTCTTTGCCCGGTGTGAACCAACGCCTGTCCCAACCG
>DATIYR010000352.1:0-2929 GCA_035517535.1 Terriglobales bacterium | reverse complement strand
GCTCTTCCGCCTCGTGCGAGTCGCGCGCCCGCACCAGCAGGTTCAGCGGCGCCCCATAATCATTGAGTAGGTTGGCGGCGACGTGCGCGCCGATGTAGCCAGTGGAACCGGTCAGGAATATCGCCACGTTGCTCCGTTCGTACCCGTTTTGAGAGTATCCGCCGGCGCTTCGTTCGCTGGATGCAGATTGCGCGCCGGGCGCGCTTCAAGCGGGCGGCCTTCAATCAGAGGATACGTCCATTTTCGCAGCGCGGGTATGTGGATATTGATCCAATAATCCCACCAGTCGAGCGCACTGGTGTCGTAGCCGAAAGCCTGCTTTTCTTCCGGCACAAGCGCGTGCGAAAGCTTTTCAACGTTTTCGGCGACGAAATCGTGCTCATTCAGAAGGATAAACGGCTCGAACAGTTCAATCAGTTTTTCGACTCTTTCCAGGTTGCGATCGGCCCTGGTGAGTGGCGCTTTTTTCAACGGCAGCGGCGCTGCAATTCTCTGAATAGATTTAATGATCGCACGCTGCGCCGGCGCCGACATGCGGTTGTAACGTTCTTTCGAAACCGGAATCGCATCGAAACGCAGGCGCAGCCAGTATTCCATGCTCTCGAGCGCGCGGTAGTGTTTGCGGTGGGCAAGCGAGGTGAGCTCGATGGAGCGGCGCATATCGCACGGGTTTGTAACTGATGTCGCAAGCTGGTACACGGGGTCGTGCCTGCGTTCGATAATGGCGGCTGCGATGAGCGTCATGCCACGGCAGACGGCATCGACGGGAATCACATCGAGTCGCTTGCGTTCATTGCTTGGCAACTGACGGAAAAATGTTCCGAGAAGATAGGACAATGACGCCGAGGTGTTGATGCCTTCATTCCAGCCGCGGAACGGCTCGGAGACAGAGCTCTCAACGATTGCAGGTCGAACGATTGCCACCGGCAGCCCGATGCCGTGCTTGGCGATCAGCGACTCCGCCAGGCTTTTCGTAAAAGTATAAGTATTAGGCCAGCCCAGTTCATGCGCGCGGCACTTTCCAACTTCGGTCATTTCATTTCGCAACCAGCGCACGCGGTTCTTGCGGATTTGGTTTTCGAGGGCAGCGCCGTGCAGGTCCTTGGCCGCATGTTCCTTTGCCAGCGCCTGGTGACGGAGTTGCTCAGTGATCTCCAAACTCTCGGCGCGATGTTCGGTTTCCTCAATCAGCCGCTGCAGTGATTGCCATTCGGCTTGGGCGTCAAAATCGCGGACTCCGATCGGCGTGTAGTCAGGCCGAACCTCTTCGGCGACGCGTCCATCGCACCTTCCGACGGCATAGCAGGTCGAAAGGTGAAGCAACCCAGCGTGATCGGACTCGCGGGCAAACCGGAGAACGTTCATCGCGGCGTCGACGTTTGAGCTGAGCGCATCCCGCAGGTCGGGATTGAAGTCCGTAAGGCCCGAGCTGTTGATGATCAAATCCAGGTGACTGCGCAAGGTTGGGGTGACTTCGGCATCGAGTCCGAGCCCCGGCTGAGAAACATCCCCTTCCACAACCTGAACGCGCTCGTTAATGAACTGCAGCAGCTTGTGACCGTGGCGTTCGTAAAGTGGATCAAAAACCGGCGATTCCTCCACCAGTTTCTCGAAGCGGCGCTGCGCAGGATTCGATTTCTGTCGCCGGATCAGAAGATAGATGCGCCCGATTTCGGGAATATCCATCAGGATGTTTGCTAGCCACACTTTGCCGATGAATCCGGTGACCCCTATGAGCAAAATGTTTTTGCCGCGGAGCGCAGAACGAACCGAAAGCGGTCGCGTCTGTTGTTCACGACCGAAGTGCACGATCGGGCGCTCGACTTCAGCCGTGACTCGTTTAGCCGGAACGACAGCCTGTTCTAAAACCGCAGGTTCTATGCCGAGGTCGTTTGCCAACCGCTGCGCAGACCGGACGCCATCCGGCCCCGAGGAAGCTACGCGCGCAAATATGCCGCGGGGGCGAATGACTGGGTCGAGCAGGCGCCCGGTGGCGATGCCGTCGCGATAATCGAGCCGGTTGGCGATGATCCACTTGACGCCAAGATGCTGGGCTAACGGACGCATCACATTTTCCAATCCCTGGCTCACGAGCACCACTTCTGCGCCCGAGTTAATCAGCTTCTTTAAGGCTTCGACTCCCTCTGGCTTTAATTTTGGTTTCAGCTTGTAATGAAAGTATTCGTCGCCAAGAAGGTCAAGCCGGTCGCGGCTGATGCCACGCAGAATGGAATAGACGAACCGGGTGGCAAAGGCACGGTTCAATATGTACAAGAAAGGCCGGAGCGCCGCTATGAGCAGCACGGTCCCACGGCGAAACCAGCGCTCGGTGAATTTCTGGGAATTCCAGGTGAAGAACGCGATCGGGCGAACGGTGGTCAGCTCCAGCAGGCTGCCTTCGACGCGCCAGTACGCGTAACGATCCCACGAAATTTGGTTAAGTTGATCCACGCTATTCAGGTCCAGCGCTATTCAGATCCAGCAGCTGCCCAAGCCGCATCAGTCAGGCAGGTGACATAAACCAAAGTTCCTTATTGTAAAAGATCGACTTATTGAAGCGAAACGATATTAAACAGAGGTAGTCGTCAGCAACTTTCCAGCTGGCGTCACCCTGAGCGAAGCCGCTTCTCAAGCGGAGCGAAGGATCTCCCGCGGGATCACCGTGCTCCACGCCGGATCCCTCGCCCCGCCGGTAAAAACGCGGCGCATCGGGATGACTCCGATGTGAATTTGGAACTCAGCCATCACAGAGTGACAAAAGCTATTGAATTACGCGGGCGGGTTCCTGAGAAGGACGGCGAATTTCCGGCATCCTCCCGGCCACAAAGGTTAATGCACCGCTGATCACGAGAACGATTCCAATCGCCAATAACCCGTGGAATTCGCCGTTACCCGAGCGGAGCAAGCCGATGATGTCAGGTCCAAAATA
>DATIYR010000351.1:0-10252 GCA_035517535.1 Terriglobales bacterium | reverse complement strand
GGGTGACCCCAACTGGAATGGCGGGTGGGAGGGCCCAGGACGCCGCTGAAGTCAAAGAGTGATGAAGTACAAAGGCGTATGGTTGAGAATGCGGCGCTTCCCCGTCTCCTCCAACGCGACTCAATAAAATCGGTGAAAATTCGTGCAATCCGTGGCTGATTTTTCACTGCTCTGAGTTTTCATGAAATGAGCTTCGCCAGCAGGAACGCCGCAGCCGCCGCGACTCCGCCAATGACCATGGTCTGCACCGCGCTGCGCAGAGCGCGTGCTCCGGTGAATTTGCCCTTGATAAATCCAAAAATTCCTAGCGCCGCAAGCGTGACGATTGCCGAAATGATCAGTCCGCGGAATGCGTTGTTCAGAATGATGTAAGGCGAAAGCGGAATCAGTCCTCCCGCGACGTAAGCTCCGGCAATAGTGGCGGCGCTGGTCACGGCTCTTTTCGGTTCCGGCTGCTCCAGGCCGAGTTCAAAGCGCATCATGAAGTCAACCCAGGCGTCCTTGCGCTGGCTCAGCGCCTCCACAACCGGCTTGCTCTGCTCGGCGGTCAATCCGTACTCCTGAAAGACGTAGCTGACTTCGGCTTTTTCCTGCTCCGGGATTTCCTCCACTTCCCGGTACTCACGCGCGCGCTCCTGCTGGTAGTGTTCGGCGTCGCCTTGCGCGGCCAGAAATCCACCCAGTCCCATGGCAATCGATCCCGCGGCAATTTCGGCGAGTCCGCCAATCACAACTAGTCGCGTATTCACCACCGCGCCCGAAAGCCCCGCCGCCAGCGCGAACGGCACCGTCAGCCCGTCTGACATGCCAATCACCACGTCGCGAACAAAGTTGCTTGCGGTGAAATGCTTCTCCACATGAGCTACATGTGCCATTTACGGTTTTGCCTCCTCGGTCAACGATTTCAAACGCTCCTGCGCCAACCGGACCACATCTTTCTCGCCGCGATAGGCCAGCTTTTTCTCCGCTGACTCGAGCGGGATCCAGCGCGCCTGTTTCACTTCGATCCTCATGTCAGCCGAAACATCGTCAATGGTGCCGGATTCGTATAGCAATAGATAAAAGCTCACAATTTTAAACACCTTCTGCTTGTCGCCCCAGGAGCGGACGTAGACGTACTTGATATCGGTGAGCTTGGTAACGATTTTGCCGGTAACGCCAGTTTCCTCGCGGACCTCGCGCAGTGCGGTTTCTGGCGCCTTTTCACCCGGATCAATCAGGCCTTTGGGAAGCGCCCATACCTCTTTGTGACGTTTTTTGTCACTTTCGCCAGGCGCTGGCTCTCCCTGTGGCTCAATCACCGCCATTTCCCAGCCCTCTGGGCCAGGTCGTACCACGACCCCTCCGGCTGAAATCTCTCGTAACATTTGGGTAACTCCGACCCAAGTTATCAGGAACAAACAGCTTCGTCACGTGTTGGAAATGGTAAGGAATACGGTAAGTTTCCAGCATTCCTGCATGTTCTGGCATTGGGAAAGCGGCATTAAACGTGCATCAAATCTGTTAGCGGCCGGAGGCTTCAGTCGTGGCCATTAAGGGCTTGCAAAAAATCGTGCGGTCGGTTCGTGCCCTCGGGCGCAGCATCTCCGGGCTGCCTGCCCCCGTTTCGAATCTTGAAATTCCATCTATCGGCCTCGCCCTAGGCGGTGGCTTTGCCCGCGGGATTGTTCACATCGGCGTTTTAAAAGTTCTTGAGCAGGAAGGTATTCCGGTTAGCTGTATCGCAGGAACCAGCGTCGGGGCGTTGATCGGCGCCGCTTATTGCAGCGGCGTTTCGCCGGCCGAACTGGAGCAGATGGCCGCCCGCGTTCGCTTCCGCGATCTGGCTCGCTGGACTCTTTCCCGCCTGGGCTTCGCCACCAATCTGCGGATGATCACCTTCCTGAGCAAAATATTAAAAGTGCACACATTTGAAGAGCTGCAGATTCCGCTGGCGGTGACGGCGACGGATTTCGTCTCGGGCGAAGGCGTGGTATTTCGCTCCGGGCCACTGAACGAGGCGGTTCGCGCCAGTTGTGCCTATCCTGGAGTTTTTCTTCCGGTGAAGGTGAATGGCCGGTTGCTCATCGATGGCATGCTCGCCCACTCTTTGCCGACCAAACCCGTGCGTGACATGGGCGCCGACAAAGTCCTCGCCGTAAGCCTGCGCAGCAAGTGGACAAACAACGAAGGACCGCGCCACATTTTCGATGTAATCGGCCAGTGCTTCTCAATCGCGCAGGACCTGAACTGCGCAACCGCCCGCCAGTGCGCGGACTTGGTCATCGAGCCTGATGTTACCGGCTACCGCTACGATGACTTCGAGCACAGCTCTGCTCTTGTCGCCATCGGCGAAGCCGCCACCCACGCCGCGCTCCCGGAAATTCGCAAGTGGCTGGAAATGGATCAAGTTAAAGTTGCTATGCCGGCAGCGATCAAGCCTGCGCTCGAACCGATTTCTCCCAAGTAGAACATTTATTTGTCAGGCGTAAGCACCAGCGCCGCACATTCGCATGTAGCGATCGATTTGCTCATCAGTAACGCGCCACCCCGCGGAAGCATCGCCATAGAACGCACGATACCACTCAACGGTCCAGGCGATTGCCTCTTCCGATTTCAATAAGTTTGGCGACCCGAGAGATCTTTTCGATGGATGGTGGCTCGGCTTCAAAGATTGCGAACGTGCCTGATCACTTTGTGGCGCTATCAACGTCAGATTAGTTGATTCCCAGCATTTCATAAAATTCTGTGCGAATTTACTGGTCGGCACTTCCGGCTCCTCCTCGGGCCCAAAATCCCACGCGCCAGAATATTCATGACCACCCTCAAAAAGTCTTTGGGCGAGTAACAAGTAGGCGTGGACTTCATCAAGCACATGCCAGATTCGGAATTTCGTCGAATCGCCAACCTCGTCCGGCTCCCCGGATATCAAGCTTCGGACGAGATTCGGAACAATTCTTCCCGCCCGCCAGTCGCCGCCGCCGATTGCATCAGCCGAGCGCGCAGTTGCCGCCGCCGTTTTTGTCTCACGCAAAAACAAGTTGCTGAACGCGGAAGTCGCCAGCTCCGAAGATTTCATGCTGGCCTGGTGAACATCAATCTGCTTGCCGTGTTGCGAACGATCATCACTTTCTCCACGCCAACTGCCGCTCACGTTCACCACGGCTCGCACTGATTGCGTGAGCCGCGCCTCTTCCAAAATAAATACCGTTCCCATCACATTGGTCGAGAACGTCTCAACCGGCTCCTGTTGCGCCAGTTGCGGATTCGACCGCGATGCGCAATGAATCACGATCTCCGGTTGAAATTCGGCGAATGCGTTCGCCAGCGAATTGCGGTCGCGAACGTCGGCAAAAATCGAAGTCATGCCGCGGTCGAGCAAAGTGGCGTCAAAAAAATTTGGCCTCGTGGCGGGAGGGAGACCGTATCCGTACACCTGAGATCCCAGCAGCTTCAACCATGCCGCTGCCCATCCGCCGGCAAAACCGGTGTGCCCGGTTACCAGGACTCTTTTGCCCGGGTAGAAAGTCGTGAATGGGTGCGACATCAGCGTAGCCAGTAAATAATCGCAGCAACTATGGCAGTGACCGCGAGGCTCGCGATCGTATATCCGTGAACGCTGATCCAGCTCTCAGATTTTTCAGTCTGGAATAGGCCAGGCGCGGGCGAGGCTTTGCCATGCCGGTCTTCGCAGTCGAAGCAAATACTGCGGTCTTGCGATACCGGAAAGCCGCACGATTGGCAAGTGCGCACGACCGCCGCATCGGGCCGAATAGGCTTTGATTCGCGAATCGGGTTGACCGTTGCGCCCTCGGGCGCGTGCCACAAAAGCGAAATCTCAGGCTTGGCCGGTTCTGCGGTCGCCGAGAGAATCACATATTCAGAATGCTCGGCAGCTTCCATGTGGTCGAGAGCGGTCACCACCATTTCAGACAGCCGCACTATTGATTGAAGGTCGCGGTCGGTGAATTCGAAACTGCCGGACGTGAGTTCGAAAAATCCCGCCGTTCGCGATTCTCGAATCACGGTCACAATCAGTGCTTTTCCGCCCGATCGCAGCTCATTCGAGTGCGAAACTTCCGCCGCCCTCACCCCGGCTACGCTGCCAATTTCCGGACCCGCGCTTCCGGAGGCAGCGCGATAAATAAATTCATCACCCTCCCGCAATGCGATCGCTGCCCAAGTCGCGCCGGTTATAAATCGTGCCCGCTCAGCCAGGAGTTGCAGACACGCGTAGAGTTCGACCTTCGCGTTCACGATAAGTTCCGCGAACCCCGGCGTTTGCGGCTGGTCACTGACAGCCAAACTAATTGCCGTACCAGAAGCCATAGATCTCTCAGTCGAGTGTCGCCGCCAGTTTTTCAGGCTGTCAAGGAGCAAACGCGAGGTCACCACCCTAAAGTCATCGCCGTTTACCACGATTGAGGGCTCGCCTGTTCCGAACCGGCATCCCCGAATTGGGAAGTTCTTCGGGCCGCTCTCGTATAATTTCCTGAGCATGGGTATTTCAGTTTCTCGCCCGGACGTCGGCGGCGAAAAACAATCTCTTGTTCCTTCTCCGGAAGAGCGGAACGCGCGCTATTACTCCCTCGGAATCATCCTCCTGCTTTGGGGTGTGATTTATCTCGGGGCAATTTTTCACCCAGCGTTGCTCGACGATGTCGATACCGTCCACGCCGAAGCCGCGCGCGAAATGCTCGTCCGCCACGATTGGGTAACGCTTTACACCGATGGCATTCGTTACCTCGAGAAAGCGCCGCTCATGTACTGGACGGTTGCGGCCAGCTACGAAATATTCGGTGTGAAAACGTGGAGCACGCGCCTGCCGTTGGTTCTCAGCGTGCTGGCCCTTCTTTTTACTACCTACGCTTTAGGGAAGCACGCTTACGGCGAGCGTGGCGGGCGTTATGCGGCCGTAGTTCTGGTCACTTCCCTCGGGCCATTTATCTTTACCCGATTCGAAATTCCCGATATTGCTGTCGGATTATGGCTGGCGCTCGGCGCGTATTTCTTTTTGTTATCTCTCGAGCAGGAGAAGCCTTCGCGATGGGTTTGCTGGGGCTTCGCCGCGACTTGCGCGCTCGACGTTTTGACCAAGAGCCTGATCGGACTCGTCTTTCCGCTGGGCGCGATTCTGCTCTATCTGCTGCTCACACGAAACCTGCGTCACATCCTGAAAATGCGCCTGCTGTCGAGCACGCTGGTCTTTCTGGCAATCGCGGCTCCGTGGCACATCCTCGCGGCATTGCGGAATCCCAGTCAGGGCGCGGTGAAAGGTTTTCTCTGGTTTTACTTCATCAACGAGCAGTTCATGCGCTACCTGGGAAAGCGCGTTCCGCCCGGGTACGATACCGTTCCACTTCTCATCTTCTGGGCCCTGACTATTCTTTGGATTGCGCCATGGATGGTTTTTCTGCCGGAAAGCCTTAAGCAGATTCCTTGGCGCCCGCGCGGGTGGCATTCCGCGCTCAGCCGCGGTCAGCGCGGGAGTCTTTTTTTCGCGATCTGGGCGCTGGTCACAGTTGGGTTCTTCACCTTTTCAACACGCCAGGAGTACTACACGATTCCTGCGGTGCCCGCTCTCGCGCTGCTGGTCGGCGGTTGGCTTACCAGGGAAGCTGCTTCACCCGAATCTGAATCGAAAGCTGGAAAAATTTCGTCGTGGGTATGGTTCGCAATGGTCGCAGCCGGCTCCATTGTGGGACTCGTTCTGTTCTTCGGCTCCAAGACGCCCGCGCCCGGCGCAGATCTGGCCGACCTTTTGAAGAAGAACCCGCAGGATTACAACTTTTCTCTCGGCCATTTTCTCGACCTTACACCGGAAGCGTTGGGCATGTTCCGTCCGCAATTGCTCGGAGCGATCGTCTCGCTGTTCCTCGGCGCCGCTGCCAACCTCTGGCTGAGATATCGTCGCAAGCCGCAACTCGCCAATGCCGCGCTCGCCACCATGATGGTCGCCCTGCTTTTCTGCGTACATTCGGCGTTCGCCGTTTTCTCGCCGATCCTTTCTTCTCAACCTTTAGCGGCTGCGATCAAGAAGCATTACGAGCCGGGTGATGTGATCGTGATCGATGGACAATATCATCAAGCATCGACACTGAATTTTTATCTCGAGACGCGCGTGCACGTTTTGCATGTGCCCAGCGGGAACCTGTGGTACGGGGCCAAGTTTCCCGACGCGCCCAATGTTTTCGAAACTCCATCATCCTTGGCGCGCCTCTGGATGACTCCGACCACAGTCTTCATGTGGACAGACCAGGACCAGCCAACAGTTCTAGTCGGGCTACCCCACTATTTGCTGGCCCGAAGCGGAGGAAAGTCGATCTTTACGAATAAAGAGCTAAGTCACGATTGAGGTTTCCTCGTGTTCGGGTTAGTTCGTTGACCCGGTGCTCCGTTTTAATTTCCCGTTCTGCAGTTCAAACTTCTCGCCTCGCCATAGAATCTTGCGTCCGAAAAGTCCTCCGATCCAGATCATCGGCGCGAGCAGGTCACGAACCGGCAGCAGCCACAGCGAGGGCAGAACGCTCTTGTCGTGCAGAACCGTAACTCCGTCTGTAACCGCCATTACGACGCGTATCAACAGAGCCGCGACCAGTAATCCCCACGCCCAACCGGCGCCGCGCGCGAGCACAACGCACAAGATGGCCCAAGGCAGCGTATACGTGATCACGAGCCCGGCATAACCTCCTGGCCGCGACACCCGAATTGTCCGCGCCCAGCGCAGCTGGTGAGACAAAAATTCCGTGAAGCTATAGGAAGGAAGAAATGTTTCAACTACTGCCTTCGAAAGCACGATCTTCCGCCCTTGCTGGGAAATGCGTTCTCCCAATTCGTAATCGTCGGCAAGGTAATCGACAATCGCCTCGAAGCCGCCTATAGCTTCCAAGTCCTGTCGCCGGAAAGCCAGCGTCGATCCCAACCCAAAACGCAGGCCCCTTTCAATCAGTCGCGCCGTCAATACTCCAGGCACAAAATCGGTGCTGATCCCGAGCGACTCCAGGCGCGACGGAATCGTTCCAGCCGCAATCCCGCGATACAGGCAGGTAACCAGCCCCGTATTCGGTTGTTGCAATTCAGTAAGTACGGTCCGCAGATAGTTCGGCTGCACGCGAATATCGCTGTCATTCACCAGCAAGAATTCATACCTGGCGACAGCAGCGAGTTGCGCCAGGCAGCTTACTTTTCCGTTCGCGCCCAGATTCTTCTCGCACAAAACCAGTCGGATCGCGCGCTGCGGAAACTCGTGCTGTAACTGCTGAACCAGCGCTGCCGCCGGGTCGTTCGCATCGCTGACGCCGAACAGAATCTCGTACTCGGGATAATCCTGAACACAATGCGAGCGAAAGCTCTCATACATTTCCGGATCGGTTCCCTTGAGCGGCTTCAAGATGGAAACCCGCGGCAAATCCGCGACTCCTGTAAGCGCACGCTTGGATTGAGACGCAAATCGCAACGCCGCCCAGGTACAAAGCAGGCAGTAAGCTATGCTCGCGCCGGTGATCGCGGCAACAATTTCAGCTGCTATGGTCAAGCGAACTTTGTACAGGAACAAGGCAGGAAAGACAAAACTGCCGTGGCGGGAACAACTCGATCAGCGGTTAAAGAGAACCTACGCGCGTGCGGCAGCTACCAGCACAAACAATACGCAAACCAGCAGTAGCGGCTTAGGCATCTTCCTGAGAATTTTCCAGGCAACAAAGCTCACGACGATCCCTCCGCGCGGGGGAGAACACCCGCGAATGAATCTGTCGGACAGAACTACGGCTGGGCAAGCTAGGATTGCGGACGGGTGGATTGTAGGTCAAATTTCCCGTAGAGCGCAAGTGCTTATAGGGGTCGTTTGCCACTGAGAAGTACAAAGGTTGCGCCCGTACCAAATCGTTTAGGCTTAGAACATGCGGAGGAGCGTCGGCGACTATCTTCTTGATTTCGAGCGGCTCGGAAGCGAACAGGCCTATGCCGAGCGCGTCGGATACCGGCTCGCCCGCTCAACCTACTGGAACGTGGCCGCGCTTGCATTCCGCTTTGCCCGCGAGCTAAACGCACGCGGCATTCGCAAAGGCGACCGCGTTCTCCTCTGGGGTCCGAATTCCGCGGCCTGGGTTGCTGCATTCTTCGGATGCGCCAACCGCGGCGTGATTGCCGTCCCGATGGACGATGCCGCCTCGCCTGACTTTGCGATCCGTGTCTTTCAGCAGGTGCAGGCTAAGTTGCTCGTCTGCTCTCGGGATCACGCGCAGGCTGGCGCGCCAGTTCTACTTTTCGAAGACTTTCCAACCGGGTTGCAAAGACATTCGCCCGCCACTTTGGAACCGCAACAAATCAGCCCGGAAGATCCGCTGCAAATCGTATTCACCTCCGGCACAACCGCTGAACCAAAAGGGGTTGTGATCACCCACGGCAATGTGCTCGGCAATGTTGCGCCGCTCGAAGAGCAGATCAAGCCGTATCTAAAATACGAGCGATTTGTTCATCCCATTCGCTTTCTGAACCTGCTCCCGCTGAGCCACGTCTTTGGACAGTTTCTTGGGATGTACTTACCTTGTCTTCTACGCGGGACAGTTTTCTTTCAGGAAACACTGAAGCCCGCGGATGTAATTCACACCATCCGAAGCGAACGCATTTTGGTACTCGTTGCTGTTCCCCGCATACTGCAGTCGCTCAAAGAAAAAATCGACCGCGACCTCGAGGATTCCGGGCAAATGGAAGATTTTCGCAGGCGCTACTCGGGCGCCGAAGGCGAGCACTTCCTGCGCCGCTCGTGGATTTTCCGCCGTATTCATCACCAGTTCGGATGGAAGTTCTGGGCCTTCATTTGCGGCGGAGCCGCGCTCGACCGCGAGTCCGAAGAGTTCTGGGCACGTCTCGGCTATGCGGTGATACAAGGCTATGGCCTGACTGAGACCACATCGCTCATCAGCGTCAACCATCCATTCAAGATCGGCCGCGGGTCCATCGGCAAAGTCCTTGCCGGCCGCGAAGTGAAGCTTGCACCCGATGGCGAAATTCTCGTCCGCGGCAGCGGCGTTGCCTCGGGCTATTGGACTGCCGGTGAGCTGCGCCCGGTTGCGTCAGATGCAGGCTGGTACCACACCGGCGACATCGGCGAACTCGATGCCGAAGGCAATCTCTTTTTCAAGGGTCGCAAGAAAGACGTCATCGTCACGCCCGCCGGCATGAATGTTTATCCCGAAGACCTCGAGAACGCGCTCAAAAGTCAGCCTGAAGTGAAAGACAGCGTGGTCGTGCCATTCGCCATGAACGGTAACGCCGAACCCTGTGCTGTCCTGATTTTGAAAAGTTCGGATGCAAGCGCCGAACAGGTGATTGACCGCACGAACCAAAGCCTTGCCGAGTACCAGCGCATTCACCGCTGGATCATTTGGCCGGCAGACGATTTCCCGCGCACCTCAACCCAAAAGCCGCGCCGCGCAGAAATCGCCGAAGCCGCGCAAAAAATGATTGGGGGAGATGGCAAGCGCCCTAGCGTCCCGAGTACTCCCTTGTCGAATCTGATTTCACGAATTACAAAGCGGCCGGTCGCGAATCTTTCACAAAACGCCCGCCTCGATTCCGACCTGAATCTCAGCTCTCTTGATCGTGTGGAATTGCTCAGCGCGCTCGAAGACCGCTATCAGATCGATCTGAGTGAAAGCCGCTTTTCTGCAGTCAACACGGTCGGCGACCTCGAACGCATGCTGAAAGGCGACCCGCCGCCCAAGGCGATTTACCACTATCCAGCCTGGGTGCAGCGGTGGCCGGTGACTTGGATTCGCTTTTTCATTCATTATCTTCTGCTGCGTCCGGCAGTGTTCCTGCTCGGCTGGCCGCGAATTCTAGGCCGCGAGAACCTGCAGGGAGTTCACGGTCCGGTGCTGGTGGTGTGCAACCATATTGGTCACGTCGATGTCGGCTTCGTTCTTACCGCGCTGCCATTCCGCCTTCGCCACAAACTCGCCACCGCAGCCGGCGGCGAAGCTTTAGAGGCTCTACGCACGCCTCCGCCGACCCGCAACCTTTTTGCCCGCATTTACGACCGCATCGAATGGTTGCTGGGTGTCTCTCTGCTGAACCTTTTTCCACTGCCCCGCGAGGCCGGATTCCGCGACAGCTTTGCTTTCGCCGGCGAATCGGTGGACCGCGGATACAGCATTCTGGTTTTCCCCGAAGGCCGTCACACAACGGATGGAAAAATGGGCTTATTCCGTTCTGGAATCGGTTTGCTGGTTAACAATCTCAACATCCCCGTCGTCCCCCTGCGAATCGATGA
>DATIYR010000350.1:0-2876 GCA_035517535.1 Terriglobales bacterium | reverse complement strand
GTCATCTGCTCCGGCGCCATATAAGCCGGGCTGCCGACGATTTCTCCGGTTTGGCCGATTTCCTGCGCCAGCCACGCCACACCGAAATCCGCGATTTTCGCGTGACCATCCTCGGTTATGAGAATGTTGTGCGGCTTTATGTCGCGATGGACTACGCCCTGGTTGTGCGCGTAATCGAGTGCTTCGGCAATTTCTTGCGCGAATTGCAGCGCAGTTGCGAGGGGCAGCTTGCGCTCGCGCGAAAGCACTTTGCTGAGCGGCTGGCCGGAGATGTACTCCATCACCAGATAAGGTTCGCCGGTCTCCGGATCTTCGCCGGCATCGAAAATTGTCACTATTCCTGGATGCGAAAGCCGTCCCGCTGCACGCGCTTCCCGCATGAATCGCGCGCGATATTCGTCGTCCGAAAATTCCGGCCCGCTCAACGAAATTGTTTTGATCGCGACGGTGCGGCCAATTTGCGGGTCGTAGGCGCGATACACCACTCCCATCGCGCCGCGGCCTATTTCGGCCTCAATCAGATAACGACCCAGTGACTGGTGAAGCGTGCTCACACGTACCTGAATCTTAAGATTCCCTAATTACCGAGTCAGTATGGAATCAGGCGGCACTGTATTACTCTGGTAATCAGCGGGATGGGGTTACGCCTGCGTCCGTAGGCTTCTGATCTATTCTGGACGGCGCCGAAGTTCAACTTTTGCCGACTCAGGCGGCAAGCTAAAAGGAAATTCGAAGATCGAGTTGCCGCCGCCGGGTATTCGCAGCACGAATCGCTCAGGCTTTTTTAATGGCCCGATCCATCGGTCCTTGATCCCGAAGAATACCCAGCCGTTTGCGGCGGGAGCGGAAGGGCTCAATAAGCCGGTGCGAAGCGCACGCGTGCTGATGAAGTCCATCATGTCGGTGTAATCCTTCAATCTGGACTGTAATTCCTGTTCCTTCTGCTGTTTTTCCTCGGGATGATGCTTCAGTTCGTGATGCTCCACTTCGTAAGTCAGATCGTCGACGTTCTGCTGCAAGTCGGCGAGCATCGTGTCCGGATCAAGCGAAGTCTTTGTGACATTCCGGTGCTTCACGAATTGCAGGAACATGGCGTGCGGTCGAATTGCAAACTGACCCGGCCCGCTCAAGTGAAAGGTGAGTAAAACGGAGAGCATCGGCATTGCGCGATGAGGAAGTTTTTCAAGCTCCCGAGAATCGACCGCGAGGGTTATCTCGACGTTTGCAGCTTTTATTTCGTAGTAGGTGTGGCCGTCGTCTCCCTGGCGCAAGTTGCAATTTGCTGCATTGGCCGACCAGCGCACAACCTGAGCGGGTGATTGATCGGCGGCAACCGCGAACGAACTCAGAAATAACGTGAGCACCAGCCAGCGCGAGCAGCACATAATCTCAGCCACGCACCAAGTGCGCGACTGGATATTCAGCTGATTGGGCCTGTGTACCAATTCGTAAACGTGCGACGCTAACTCCGCATCGAAGACTACACCGCTGATTGCCTGCTTAGCAAAACCGAAATCGCCAGAGGTGTAAGAACATGCAGGTCACGACCCTACTTCGTCGAGTCTTTCTAATTCTTCTTTGCTTCCTTGTAACCACTGCCCTGGGGCAAGAGTCGTCAAGACGCTTCAACATCGGCGGAGGCGCAGGTGCGGGCTTCACATTGCCGACCGCCGATAGCAGCAATAACTTAAATATGGGATGGAACCTGAATGTTCGCGGCGGCTTCAATGTCGACCGTCATCTCCTCACGGATCTCGACTTTTCCTTCGACCACTGGGGCCTGAGCAATGCTGCGCTGGCAAATTTCGGCCAGCCTGGCGGGTACGCTGACGTGTGGTCGATCAGCTTCGTTCCGGTAATCCGTTTCATGCCGGGGCATGAAATTGACCCGTATGTGCTCGCGGGGGCGGGTCTGTATCACCGTAATTTGTCCCTTACACAGCCGGCGACGGCGCAGACGATCTTCTGCGATCCGTTCTTCGGTTACTGTTATCCGGCTGTCATCGGAGTCAATGAAGTTGTGGCTTCCTTCAGCACGTATAAACCCGGGTTCGATGTCGGCGGCGGCTTCGAGTTCCGCCTGGGCAGTAGCAGACTGAAGGCGTTCGCCGAAGCCCGTTACAACTCCATGTTCACAACTTACGGTCCCAATCTGACCTTCGTGCCAGTCACATTTGGCCTGCGCTGGTAGCGATACTGTAGGCCACCTTAGAGAGGGCAACTCGCCGCAGTAAACGCTCCTCTTTTCGTGGGTACTCTTCTGTCCGGAGTTGCCCGATGCGTCCTCGGTTTCTGCTGATTCCCGCCGCCGTCTTCTGCTTTGCCCCTTTGACATTCGCCTCATCACCTTGCCCACTCAGCAGCACCAACCCATCGGTTACGGTTTGCACCCCTGCACCGAATGGACTGGTGCAGAGTTTGGTCAACGTGGTCGCCGGAAGCACGGACTCGCACACCGTGACCGCCATGCAAATTTATCTCGATAACAAGCTGATCTATCACGTCAGTTCGTCGACGGTGAACACGTTCGTCAGTTTGCCAGTCGGCTATCACCTGCTCACGGTCCAGGGATGGGACAGTACCGGCGCGACTTTCAAAACCAATGTTCCGGTTGCCATGCAGCCGCCATGCGCGCTGAATACTGCCAACCAGACGGTCACGATCTGCTCGCTGGCGAGCGGATCGATTGTGAGCCAGCCTTTTCACGTGGTCGCGGCAACCACCGACTCGAACCCGACCAAATCTATGACGTTGTTCATCGACGGCAAAGGCGATGGCGGGATTTCAAACTCCGCCATTCTCGACTTATACGTGAGCAACGTCGCGCTGGGCACGCACTCCATTGCCGTGCAGGCGCAGGATAGCACCGGCGCGCT
>DATIYR010000349.1:0-3623 GCA_035517535.1 Terriglobales bacterium | reverse complement strand
CCAGTCGGTCTCCTGCTCGCGTGAACCACCGGAGGATAGCGAGAACGAACCGCGGGTCGCAGCCTCGCTGCTGGCGGCCATGGTGAAGAAGCTGTTTGGATTTGTGGATGTGGTCGTGCCCGGGGTCAATGTGGCGAGTTGGGTGAAGTTGCGTCCGTTCAGCGGAAGATCTGCAACTTGCTCCGAAGTGATGACTTGCCCGAGAGATGCGTTGCTTGTCTCGACCGCGACTTCGGCCGCGCTGACTTCAACGTTCGTGCTAACCGAAGCTGGTACCAGGGTGAAATCGAGTTCACGGCTTTCATCCACCTGCAGCCGCACGTTTTTTTGCTCGATGGATTGAAACCCCGAAGAGTCTATACGCAAGGTGTAAGTGGCGACGGGCAGGAGCGGCACCAGGTAATGCCCGGAGGCGTCGGTGGTCGTTCCTCGGGTCACGCCGGTTTCCTGAGAAGTGATCGTTACCTTCGCGCCGGAAATTACGGATCCGGTTTTGTCCGTGACCGTGCCGGAAAAACTTCCGTTGGCCTGGCCATAGAGCATAGGGCAAAGGAACAAGAGAGAACACAACGCTGGGAGCCACAGCGTTTTTTTGGCAAACATGCGCCACCCCTTTGTGCGAGCGTACGGCAATGATGAAGGCTTGACTGAGACGACGAAGATACGGGTAGGAAATTTCTATACTAGGAGGGTGTGTACGAAGTCAAGACTTTTATTCGACTTGGAGCGAATTGAGGAGCGGCGAGGCGCGCTGTTTTCTAAGCTGCTTACAGCATTCTAAGCGCAGAGAATCGTTATTCACGTGCTTTCACTACGCGGGCGTGCGTTGCCGCCACTCGGAGTCGAACCTGGCGCGATGGCAAAATGATTTTTGGGTGCCGATGCTCATCGTCGACATTGCGGCATAGAGATTCGCGCGGCGGACGGCTTCACGCTCCGGCATGCCTTCACCGAGGAATGTTGCAAAGCTGCCGATGAATGCATCGCCTGCGCCGGTGCTATCGACCGTCTTCACCTTGAAAGCCGGCACATGTTCCATCCCATCTTTGCCGGCAAGAAGCGCGCCGTTTGCGCCGAGCGTCACGATGACGCGGCGAACTCCGGCGGCAAGAAATTTGTCGGCACATTTTTTCGCATCGTCGACGTTGCGCACCGGACTTTCGGTGATCGTCTCCGCCTCGCTTTCGTTGGGAACGAAGTAGTCGAGATCGGCAATCGCTTTCAGATCGATGGGCTGAGCCGGAGCGGGATTCAGAATGCAATGAATGTTGTTGCGGCGCGCGAAATGTACCGTGTGGTATACGGTTTCGAGCGGTATCTCGAACTGCAGGACGATGCAATCGGCGGTCTTGAGCACGCCAGCGGCGGCATCGACGTCCGCAGGTTTGAGCTCGTCGTTGGCGCCTTTCACCACCAGAATGCGATTCTGTCCGGATGAATCAACGAATATCGGCGCGACCCCGCTGGAGATGCCTTCAACTTGCCGGACGTGAGTGGCGTCGATGCCAAGCGATTCGAAGTTCTTGATTGTGGCTGGCCCGAAGAGATCACTGCCGACCCGTGCGATCATGAACACTTCCGCGCCGCATAGCTTCGCCGCAACTGCCTGGTTTGCGCCTTTGCCGCCGAAACCCAAATCGAACTTCTGACCGAAAATGGTCTCGCCGGGTTTGGGGAATTGATCGGTGAAGGTTACGAGATCGACGTTGGCGCTACCAACGACAGCGATGCGGGGACGTTTGGGCATATAAAATCGCCGAGCTTGCGCAGGATTTCAGAGTGTAGTGAGGGGAATCGGATGGTGTCAACAAGGCGGGTACATTACAGTTTCGCGAGGCTATTCCCCGTACGGGACCCAGATATTTTTCACCTGGGTCGCATGCTCGAGATACCAGCGCCCTTCTGCTTGCTTCGAATCGAACCAATCAATCGCGCGGCCTTCGTTGGTGAAAACTTGTTTCAGATTCCCGACGGAATAAGCCTTTGCGGCAGCGGAGCTGGCTTCATCCGTAAACGACCAGATCGCATCCACATCGTCGTGCTCGGCCAAAGTTTTCAGCAGTTGCGATGCCGGACCCGCGACGATGTTGACTGCACCCCCGGGCAAGTCACTCGTGTCGAAGAGCTGATACAAATCACCGGTGATCAGCGGATATGTTTCCGAAGGCACAGCAATCACGGTATTGCCGCAGGCGAGGGCGGGCATGACCAGCGATAAGAATCCGAGCAAGGGCACTTCGTTCGGACAGATGATTCCCACGGTTCCAATTGCTTCGTTCATGGCGATCGAAATTGTGCGGAATGGCGGGTTGTGCACCGCGCCATCAAATTTGTCGGCCCAGGCAGCGTAGGTGAAAATGCGCTCGATGCCGAGTTCGACTTCCTGTTCTGCCTGTTGCCTTCCGACTGCGGCGGCGAGCCGGCGGACAATTTCGTCGCGGCGCTGAGATAAATTTTCCGCGACGTAATAGAGCACCTGCGCGCGATTGTGCGCCGTCGCTCTGGACCATGCGCTTGCTTTGCGGGCAGCCTCGACGGCATTGCGTATGTCTTTGCGATTTCCAAATGGCGCCTCGCCAAGCAGCGTTCCATCCGGCGAGCGAACTTCCATGCTGTAGCCGGAATCGGGCCGGACCTGCTTGCCGCCGATGTATTGCTTGACGGTGCGGTCGATGGTCGGAATCGCAGTATCCAATGCGGAGGACTCCTGCTTTCTGCTTCCGTTTTGCGGCAGCTTTGGCGCATTCTTGAACCAGACCGGCTCCAGATATTCGCGCAATCCTTCGCGTCCACCTTCGCGGCCATAGCCGCTTTCGCGATAACCGCCGAATCCGCAGGCTGCGTCGAACAGGTTCGTGCAGTTCACCCACACCACGCCAGCTTTAAGTTGCGCGGCAACGTGCAAGGCGACGTTCAGGCTTTCGCTCCACACGCAGGCCGCGAGTCCATAGGCAGTATTGTTCGCGAGTTCCACCGCCTCTGACGGCGTGCGGAAGGTCATCGCCGCCAGCACCGGACCGAAAATTTCCTGCTGGGCGACGATCGAAGTCGGGTGCACATTGCTGAGCAACGTGGGCGGATAGTAGAGACCGCGCGAGGGCAGAACGATCTCCGGCTGCCAGCAGGTTGCTCCCTCAGCCACGCCCTGATCGACAAGCCGGCGAATGCGGTCCAGCTGCACCGGCGCGACAATTGCGCCGATGTCGATGGCTTTGTCGAGCGGCGGACCGGCGCGGAGCGTGCCCATGCGGTCGCGGACTTTTGCGATCAAAACTTCCGCAATGCTTTCCTGCATTAAGAGACGCGACCCCGCACAGCAGACTTGCCCTTGGTTGAACCAGATTCCATCGACCAGTCCTTCGACGGTGCTGTCGAGATCTGCGTCTTCAAAAACGACGAATGGAGATTTGCCGCCGAGTTCGAGCGAAAGCCGCTTGTGAGTGTTGGCGGTCGCGGCGCGAATGGCGCGGCCAACTTCGGTCGAGCCGGTGAAGGCAATCTTGTCTACGCCGGAATGCTTGACCAGTGCTTCTCCGGTTGCGCCGTCGCCGGTGACAATGTTGACGACGCCGGGAGGGAGTCCGATCTCGGTGCAGATTTCAGCGAAGGCGAGCGCAGTCAGC
>DATIYR010000348.1:0-16714 GCA_035517535.1 Terriglobales bacterium | reverse complement strand
AGACGTTTCACCAATCACCATTTCGGAGATCGAAAGGGAAGTGGAGTATCTGATGACGCGGTGATACCTTCGTGGCCACTTCCATGACTTGCTACGGTATCGCCACGTTCGACACGACGTTCGAGTAACTACTCTCGTTGTTGCTCGTATCTACTGCGGTGGTCGCGTAACAATAGGATGTGCTATCGGCGACGGTGCTATCTGTGTAAACCGTTGAAGTATTCAGCACCGGGTTGATCTTAGAGAATGAGCCACAGGCAGCATTCGTGTAGACGGCGCGGTAGACGTTGTAACCGGCGACATCTGTCGAAGTACTGGCAGTCCAGGATAAGTTTACCGAGTGTGTGGGCGCGGCTACTCCTGTACCTGTGAGCGCCTCGGTCGTGGTTGAAGTCTGGGCGTTGCTGGTGAAGGTCAAAGTAGCGCTTGCCGAAGCCGCCGTTTGCGGACTAAAAGTAACCGTAAATGGCACGCTTTGTCCCGCGGAAATGGTTACAGGAAGGGACAGTCCACCCACAGTAAAGGCAGAGTTATTGGTATTTGCGGCGGTCACGGTTACGCTCGCCCCAGTTGCGGACAAGCTTCCAGAAGCATTTCCGCTATCGCCGACGGTAACACTGCCCAAGGGCAAGGTAGTTGGTGTAACAGAAAGCTGGCCGGCCTGCGCTGCCGCCCCGGTACCAGAGAGCGCAATTGTAAGCGTCGGGTTCGACGCATTCGAGGTCAGCGTCACATTTCCACTTACCGCGCCAGCGGCCTGCGGAGCAAACGTTACGGTTAAACCCGTACTCTTACCAGCAGCCAGCGTCACTGGAGTAGTTATTCCGCCAAGCGTAAATCCCGTGCCGCTGATGGCCGCTTGAGAAATAGTCACGCTGGTTCCGCCGCTATTTGTGATAGTTGCTGAGGCCGATTGTTGTGAGCCGATGGTTACGCTCCCAAACGCTTCACTTGCCGGATTGCTCGTAAGCTGCCCTGCCGCTGCACCCGTTCCGGTGAGCGGAATGGTGAGCGTAGGGTTGGGCGCATTGGAAGTGATCGTGACATTCCCGCTTGCCGAACCTGTCGCTTGGGGAGCAAAAATAACGCTAAACGAGGTGCTCTGACCAGCAGCCAGCGTCACCGGAGTTGAAATGCCACTCAAGCTGAATCCCGTTCCGCTGGCCGAAGCCTGCGAAATCGCTACGCTTGCGCCGCTGTTATTGGTCACGGTTTCGGTCGCGCTCTTTTGGTTTCCCAACGTCACACTGCCAAACGACTGGCTGGACGGATTGCTGGTTAGCTGCCCGGCGGCGACTCCGGTTCCCGATAACGCGATCGTAAGAGTCGGATTTGCTCCATTCGAGGTTAGCGTCACGCTTCCGCTTGCTGCACCTGTTGACTGTGGGGCAAACGTTACAGTCAACGTCGTGCTCTGACCCGCGGTGAGTGTTACCGGAGTGGTAATTCCGCCTAAGCTGAATCCAGCTCCGGTTACCGCCGCTTGCGAAATCGTGACACTCGTCCCACCGGAGTTAGTCACGCTGACAGACGCGGTCTGTTGCGTACCTGCAGTGACATTGCCAAAAGCTTCACTTGCCGGGTTGCTGGTTAGTTGTCCCGGCGCAACCCCGACTCCTGAAAGTGGAATCGCGAGAGTGGGGTTCGGCGCATTCGAGGTAAGTGTCACATTGCCGCTCGCCGCCCCCGCTGTTTGCGGAGCGAAGGTCACGCTGAAGGTTGTGCTCTGACCCGCAGCTACGGTTACTGGCGTCGTCATTCCGCCCATAGTGAATCCTGTCCCGCTGATTGCCGCTTGCGAGATAGTGACGCTGGTTCCACCTGTATTAGTTACAGACAGTGAGGCCGTTTGTTGTGAGCCCACGGTTAAATTGCCAAAGATTTCGCTGGATGGATTGCTTGCGAGCGATCCAGCGGCAATTCCTGTACCTGAGAGCGAAACGCTGGTTGTTCCATCCGAGGCGTTGCTGTTTATGGTCGCGGTGGCATTAAACGGTCCTGCTGCATTCGGAGTAAATGCAACCGTCACATTGACGCCCTGCCCGGTTGCAACAGTCGTCGGAAAACTCGGCGCAGTCACAGAGAAGTAATTGTTTGAAATACTGACGCTATTGACAGTGACGGACTGAGATCCAAGATTAGTCGCGGTGAAGCTCAATGTTTTAGTAGTGCCAGCAACAACACTGCCGAAATTAATGCTTGCACTTCCCAACGAGAGGCTGCCCGGCTGTTGCTGACTCACGTTTGAGTTGCCAGTACCCGCGCTTAATCCCGCGCAGCCCGCCAATAAGGACAGGCCGAGGAAAAGCAAGCCAATGCTCGCTGCTTGGGAAACGTTGATGTTGTGGTGAAAGCGGCGCCGGGATGGGGAGTCTTTTCTCATCGGGGGTCATGAGCCACCCCCGGTTTACAGCAAGTCTCGGGGGAGGACTGATCACCAGTGTGGGCTTAAACCTCTGCATAGAACAGATTTCGGAGGTACATACCTTGTGAGTCGCAAGGCCAGCATTCGGGTCTTCCAAATACCATTCACGCAAGTTATGTACCTTCGAGTAAATTTCATGTACCTCCGTGTGTCTGGCGACTGGTTTCATGATGTGAAGCATGCGAAAACGGCGAAACGCGTTGTCCGGGGCTGCTGGTTAATAGTTTTTAACCATGCATTAACCTCATTGATACTGATTGCGCGTGAGATCGAGTGATAAGCAGTGCCAGCTGAACTCGAACACAGTTGCGTCGCCTGATTCTTTACTTGTGGTGCGCCGCATGAAACGTGCACAACCGCTTTCATATAAGTCCGGCAACACAGCCAACTCCGCAAATAGCAAGGAGACGACCTCTCAAGTAAGTAGCTGTGCATTTCAGAGCTGCGCGTCCGCAGCTTGCACACTACAGTGACGCATGTAGGCCAAAAGTGAGTATTAACAGCAAACCCCAAAGTCGGGCTTTCATCAAAAAAGCGTTCCCACCTTTTTTGGGGACAGGTTGGGAGCTACAGAAATCTGGAAAGGAGAATCCGGAAGACTGCACTGCACTACGCTTGAGAATCAACCAGGGCCATCACGGCATGCCTCACAGCAAGCTCCACAGGGCATGAGCAGCTAAGAGCGACAGCGTAGCTCGGCACGCCTATTGAGTCCACCTCCAGGGTTATGGGTCTGCCGGTGTACGTGTGTATGCTGCTGTCTAAGTGTGTGGCAAAGTGTGTTTGTGTGTTGCTATTCGCCGCGCCTGCGTGGGCGCAATGGTTTACAAGCATTACGGCAAGCTCCTCCGCAACGTCTTGTGTTATCAACTGGAACAGTGCTGCAGCCACCGAGGGTCGCGTGAAGTATGGTGCGACCACCAGCTACGGCACAGTCACACCCTTCGAAACTGCGTACAACACAAGCCATTCCGCAACTATCAACGGTCTAAGCAGTGGGACGACCTATCATTTTGCCGTAATCGGCAGAGATGCAACACCACTTTCCTTGACAAGCAAAGATCACACCTGCACGACGACTACCGCTGACACGGCTCACTCCGTCAACTTGAGTTGGGGCGCCAGCACAACATCAGGCGTCACCTACAACCTGTACCGGAGCGAAACCAGTGGTACCAGTTACGCTTTGGTCGCATCGGCTCTAACAGCATTGACATATACAGACACGACCGTCCCGAGCGGAACGACCTATTACTACGTAGTTACAGCATTTGATAACGGGACGGAAAGTACTTACTCGAACGAGGCGACTGCGGCGGTCCCATGACAGCTCAGTGTGCGACATTTATGGGAGATATGATTCTGGGGCGCTCTGATGATGCGCCGCGGGCGATCGCACAAGGACAGCTAATGGCGTACGAAAGTTTAGATTGGAAACTGCGCCGGGTTGCAGATTTGTTAATGCAAGGCGCCGACAACAAAACAATTGCGAAGGAAGTGGGCTCGCCGGTACGAACAGTGAAGATGCGGATACAAAGATTGTGCGGAATATTCGGCATTGCCGGCGGAAGAGCAAACCGTGTGCGTCTGACGAAAGTGTTGCTGGCCGCCTCGGGTCACATTCCCGCGCCACAGACAGTGGACCACGGACTTAGTGCAAAAGAGGCCGCAATCGTAGCATGGGTGTGCGAAGGGCTTACGAATGCGGAGGTCGCCGCGCTCACGCATACTACGCGGAACGGCGTGGGAAAGTATCTTCAGTCGATCTACGACAAGGTTGGAATGTTTTCCAGGTTAGAACTTGCCATCTGGTATGAACATTATCAGGGTTCGCTGATTAATGGAAAACTGTTTAGAGAGTGAGCTTACGCTCGCGCAAAGGAAATAAAGGCTGCTTCCACTTCGTGTGGATGTAAGTTGTTCTGCACAGCTAGCATGCGATGAGTGAATGTTTAACCGCGAGATCGACAACTGTCTTTGCGATCATCAATGATGCGGTTGCAGCCGGCGAAGGGACATTGAGAACGTGAAGCATGTTACGCGAAGGGACCAATTGGAAGTCATCCACGAGCGTTCCGTCCGCTTTCAGAGCTTGAGCGCGTACGCCAGCCCCGCCGGGAACAAGATCGGCGGAGCGGACTTCGGGCACCAGTGTTTGCAGCGCGCGCACAAATTCCTTCTTCGAGAACGAACGCTGATATTCACTCAGGCCGTAACGCCAATTCCTGGCACTCATACGCCAGAACCCCGGGAAGGCGAGCGATGAGGACAAGTCGCGAAAACTAAAATCCATGCGAGTGTAACCTTCGCGGCGAAGTGCGAGCACCGCATTGGGCCCCGCATCGACCGTTCCAGTTACGCGCCGCGTGAAATGCACACCCAGAAACGGAAATCGTGGATCGGGAACCGGATAGATGAGTGATCGCACCAGAGAGGCGCGTTCAGGAATAAGGTCATAATATTCGCCGCGGAAGGGCACGATCATCACTCCCGGATCATCTCCCGCCATATGCGCGATGCGGTCGCTATGCAGCCCTGCGCAGTTGATGACCGCGGAGGCGGAAAATGCGCCACGAGGCGTTTCAACGACGACCTTATTCGAGCGCCGATTAATTGCCGAGACGCGAGCCCCGGTGAGAACTGTGCTTCCGCTCCTGGCAATCAACTCCGCGTACTTTTGCGTCACCTGCGCAAAATTCGTGATTCCGGTAGAGGGCACGAACAGTGCTTTGAGCCCGGTTGCGTGCGGCTCGATTTCGCGCAGCCCTTCAGGTCCAATCTCGCGCACGCCGACAAGCCCGTTGGTTTCAGCACGCCGTCGGAGTTCGTCAAGGCGCGGCAGTTCCTCTGGATTAATCGCAACGATCACTTTGCCGCAGACCTCATGTGGAAGACTGTGCTGGCGGCAGAATTCCACCATGGCGCGCGCTCCGGCCACGCACAGCCGCGCCTTCAGCGACCCTGGCTTGTAATAAATGCCGGAGTGGATCACCCCGCTGTTATGCCCGGTCTGGTGCTGTGCAACCTGATCTTCCTTTTCAAGGACGAGAACGCGAAGGGCAGGGAGTCGTTGGCAGGTTTCAAGCGCAACAGCCAAGCCGACAATACCACCGCCGATCACGATCAGGTTGTAATGGGAGTCGGTCATTCAAGGCTGTGCCGGATCCAGGTAAAGGTTCTCAACGTGTATTAACGTATCAGACCTCGGAGCGATTGGGGCACGTCATACTCTTGCCAGAACTACTTCCAGCTTGAGCTGAGGAGCTAATGCGCCGAGAACCGTCTCGGTGACCGCTCGCTGGCTGATCTTAGCTCGCTGGACCTCGACAAGCGTCACTGCGGCAATCGAAGAGTAAGGTTGGCCGGCAAGAATCAGTTGCACAAGCGCTGTTTGTAGCGGTGAGAGGCTGGGATTGAAGGCGACATTCTCGATGTAGCAACCTTGAAAAATCCGTCCCGCAGTCGTACGGATGGCGACGCCGGCCGGCGACTTGCTGTATGGCGCATAGGACCTGCAGGCCGCGTTCAGGGCTGCCGCACTCAGCACATCAGAAGCTTTTCCGGTGAATACAAGATTTGTTTTCCGGATAGGCAGAGCGCCCTGCGTTGCTCCCAGGGCCGTTGGTCCGAAAGCCATCGGCAAAATCGAAGCCAGCTTAACCGGCGGGCGATTCGGGATCAAGACCCGGATCTCTCCAGCAGGCGATATTTCTTCCATGAACTGCCGGCAGTGTCCGCAGGGTGCCCCACCTACCACCGCAAGCGTGGTGACGGACTCTTCGGAGTTCATGTAGGCGTTTGATAGCGCCGCTTGTTCGGCGTGTACAGCGAATCCCAGACATTGGCCCGGGATCTCGACATTCGCTCCCAGATACAGACTGCCGCTAGCGCCGCGCACGACAACGCCTACGAAGAAGTTCGAAATCGGCGCACGCGAATAGCTTTGTGCCAGCGGCAACAGGCGCAACATCACGTCATCGACACTGGCTTTTTCGCTTTTCGCAACGGCATCGACTAGGTCAGCGGGAATCCGGCCGCTGAACTCGGGATCTTCGACGGTTTGGCTTAGAAGAGTGCGAGAGCGCTCGGAGAATTTCGACAGCGGCGGCCCGAGGGCCTCAGCCGTTGCACGTTGATCGAACAGCGAAGAATTCATAAAGCTCAACCCCAGGGCTGATGCACCCAAACGAGTCAGAGCCGCGCGGCGGCTGATGCCGTTGTCTGCAGACCGAGAGTGCATTATTCCTCCAAATATAAGAGAAGTCGCGAACGAGTATAACTGCACTCGACTGGCCCTCACCTGAACTGCGCAAAAACTACGCTAATCTCGAATACCCGCTGAAATGGCTGCACGCCGGGGGCGGACTGCTCCATTGCGGAGTATTGAGCCCTGAAATCCCGTTGCCGCGCCTGTGAAGACATCCGCTGCAATATAATCCCGTTAATGGTTCGCGATGGCTACTATTATGGCGGCTTGTTACTTGCGGCCGCGGTGCTCGTTGCATGGCTGACGAACCCCGCGTGGGCGGCGATTCCGGTTCTTTTGGCCGTCTTTTTCCTTTGGTTTTTTCGTGACCCCGAGCGTGCGATTCCGTCCGAAGCCGGCGCGGTGGTCTCTCCCGCCGACGGCAAAGTCACTGACGTCTCCGATGTGAAACTCGAGGGCAAAACCTGGAAACGGATCAGTATTTTTCTGAACGTTTTTAACGTTCACGTGAACCGCTCGCCGATCTCCGGCGTGATTCGCTCGGTGCGCTACCAGGAAGGCAAATATCTGAATGCGATGAACCCAGCCTGTTCTGAATGCAACGAGCAGAACACGGTTATAGTTGAAGGAGACGGCCACCGAGTTGTGTTTAAACAGATTGCCGGTCTTTTGGCACGGCGAATCGTGTTCACGAAGAAAGTGGGGGACAGACTCGAGCGTGGAGAGCGCGTCGGCCTGATCAAGTTTGGTTCACGTACCGATGTATTTCTCGCGCCCGATGCGGAAATTTCGGCTCGAGTGGGCGACCATGTGAAAGGAGGCTCCAGCGTTTTGGGTTACTTGAAAGCTGACGAACGGGAACTTGCCGGAGCCGCCGCGCGCGAAGAGAAGGAAAAAACACGGTAGTTGAGATAGATTAACCTCGACGAATGCACGAGTTGCAACAACATCCGATGCGAAGACAAGAGGACCAGCGCCCGCGCCGGTTCCGCAAAGGTATGTACATTCTGCCTTCGCTCTTCACCGCCGCCAACGTGCTACTCGGCTATTACGCAATTCTGCAGGTGATTCACGGAGCGGTCGCGTATGCAATCGCGCATGCTACGCAAAATCCTGTTGTTGATGCAGGTCACTTCGATAATGCCGCAAAGGCGATTGGTTTCGCTGTCCTGTTTGACGGACTCGACGGCCGCATTGCGCGTTTAACGAATACGACCAGCGATTTCGGCCGTGAGCTCGATTCTCTTGCCGACGTGATCACGTTCGGGATTGCTCCAGCGTTGTTGGCATGGGCTTGGGGATTTCATCAGGTGTCGGCGGAAATATCGCGTCCGGACATGGCAACGTTGCTGCCGCGCTTGGGCGCGATTGCCAGCTTCTTGTTTTTGATCGCCGGCGCAAGCCGCCTTGCCCGCTTCAACATTTCCGCGAATCCGCAACCCTCAAATCCTGGGCGCCCGGGCCGAAAGTATTTTGTGGGCATGCCCATTCCGGCGGGCGCTGGTGTAGTTGCCGCGGTCGTACATTTTTCAAAGGGCGATCCGCTGCTCTGGTGGGGTTCCGCCCTTACGTGGTTGATAGTGGTAGTGCTCGCGGCCTATCTTATGGTGAGCACGTGGCGGTTTTATAGTTTCAAAGATATCGATTTGCGCGCCCGTCAGCCGTTTCGGCTCATCGTTATCTTTGGACTGTTGCTGGCAGGAATTTTGCTGTTTTCCGGGCCAGTCTTATTCGTAATCGCCTTGACCTATATGTTCTCCGGAATTTTCTGGCGCTTGCATTGGACTTTTCGCCGCAAGAGCAACCCTCCGCCGCCACCCTATACGCAGGCATCTCAGGTTTCATGAATTCGAATGTCAAATCCGCGGGCGTTGCACACGCCGACGCAGCAGCTGGTTTTTACCGGGTCGCAATCGTCGGTGCGGGATCGCTGAAGGGCAAAGAGGTCGCCGAAGTCCTCGAGCAGCGTAATTTCCCATCTTCCGAAATCAAATTGCTTGATGACGACGAAGCCTTGGGTCAACTGGAAGCACTGAAAGATGAAGTCACCTTCATTCAGAGCATCCGCTCCGAGCAATTCGACCATGTTGATTTCACCTTCTTCGCCTCTGATGCGGAATGCACGCGCAAAAACTGGAAGCAAGTGATGACTGCGGGCAGCGCGATTGTCGATCTTTCGTATGCGCTCGAAGATGAGGCTGGCGCCACAGTTCGAGCGCCCTGGATTGAGCGTCAATTGAGTCGGACCATCACACCGGAACTCCAACCGGCCCCAGTCGTAACCGCTCATCCTATTTCAGTCGTTCTCGCTCTCCTGCTGCTTCGAATTAACACGGTGGCACCGCTCAGACGCGCAGTTGCAACGGTCTTCGAGCCCGCCTCAGAACACGGGCAAAAGGGAATGGACGAGCTTCACGAGCAAACGGTCAATCTACTTTCGTTTCAGCAGCTCCCGAAAAATATTTTCGATGTGCAGGTAGCGTTCAACTTGGTTGCACGCTATGGAGAGAACTCGCCGAGCAAGCTGTCATCAGTGAGCGAACGCATTGTAAAGCATTTCCGCGCGATCACAGAGGGGCAAGTGCCGGTTCCTTCCATGCAGATTCTGCAAGCGCCAATCTTCCACGGCCACGCAGTTTCGCTGAACGTGCAGTTCGATGGCGTGGCCGATCTCGCGCAGATTTCGCACGCACTCGTCGGAGAGCACGTTTCATTGATCGGGACAACCGAGGAAGCGCCGAGCAACGTGAATGCCGCCGGACAAAGCGATATGCTCGTTTCCGTGACGCCCGACGCTGCAGACACAAACAGCATCTGGATCTGGGCCACTTCCGACAATCTTCGCGTTGCTGCAGCCACAGCCGTTGAAGCCGCGGAGAGCATGGCGGCGACGAGGCCGAAGGGTAAGATTCAGTGATCCGCACCGCGTGGCTGCTGACATTGCTATGCGCATTCAGCACTGGATGTGGCTACCACACTGCGGGCCACGCTAATCTACTCCCTTCTGATCTGCGCGTGCTGGCGGTTCCCACATTCGTGAATGAAACTCAAACCTACAAAATTGAGCAGATGCTGACCGCGGCCGTCGTTCAGGAATTCACTACCCGCACCAACTATCATGTGATCCCCGATCCAAAATCTGCGGATGCGACCCTGCGAGGCACGGTTCTTGGTGCTACCACCACCCCCCTTACTTACGATACGACGACCGGCCGGGCATCCACGGTCCTCGTGGTCGTCAGCATGAGCGTGACGCTCACGGACGCGAAGGGCAGAGTGCTTTATCAGAATCCGGCATACGTTTTTCGCGAGCAATACCAGGTTTCGCAGGAGTTGAGCACATTCTTCGAAGAAGACTCGCCGGCGTTTAAGCGCCTTTCTGGTGAATTTGCACGCACATTGGTTTCGAATATCCTGGAGACGTTCTAGTGCGCGCTTTCGCCCAAGCCGAGCGCTTCGTCTCCGAAGTCGAAGGCCGCAAACTGCGTCCGGCTTATGTTTTCGTTGGCGATGAAGATTTCTTCCGCAAGAAATGCCGCGATGCGATTTTGCAGCATCTCGTGCCAGATGATTTGCGCGAGTTCAGCTTGTTCGAATTTGATTTATCCGAAACCGATCTCGCCGAAATCCTTGATCGCGCGCGCACGCCATCGTTAATGGCGCCGTTTCAGGTTTTCTTTGTTCGCGGAGTGAAAACCTTGTTTGGTCGCGGATCGAACGAGGGCAAACTCGACGCCATAGAGCAATACCTAAAAGACCCCAACCCCAATGCCGTGCTGATCTTCATCGCCGACCACATCAGCATTCCCGCCGACGCGCGCCGTATCGATCTCACCGACAAGGAACGCTATGAGCGTATCCGCGAAACACTGGGCCAGTACTGCGCGATCGTCGAACTTGGCCGAGTCGAGGAAAGCGATGCCGTCCGATGGATTCAGGAATACTGCGGCATTCGTGAAGTCAAAATCGATGCCGACGCCGCTCGCGAACTGGTCGATTCGCTCGGCGGCGACATGATGATGATTTCGAATGAACTCGAGAAGCTCATCCTTTACGTCGGCGAGAAGAAACGCATCGCCCTGGGAGATGTTGAGACGATGGTCCTTGCCGCGAAACAGCGTTCGCTTTATGAACTGACGGATGCGATTTCTTCTCGCGACCGCACCCGCGCGCTTGAAATCCTGGACGCCATTCTTTCGAGCGGCGACGGCGAAGAGGCTTCGATCGGCCATCTCTATATGCTGGCCAAAACTTTTCGCCAGATGCTGGTAATTCTCGAGCGGAACGTCCGCGATCAACGCATGCTGTGGGCTGCACTTTGGCAAGGGTTTCGCGTGCCGCCATTCGCTGCAGATGACGTAATTCGCCAGGCGCGGCGTTATAAATCAAAACGCGAACTCACGCGGGCCATTCGTTTGGTCGCCAGAGCCGATCTTGCGCTTCGCTCCAATCCGCCCAGCAAGCGTCTGGTGCTTGAAAAGTTAATTCTCGAGTTGACTGCCGAACCCAAGCCGGAACCGAAGTGGATGCAGGAAGAGCTGGGGGTTTAACTTGTCCGGATCGTGTCCTGTCGATGGTCCCCCAGTTGAAAAACTTACCTTTACCGCTTACTCTACGGGAGCAGGAGGTTTGAAGCCCGTCCGCGTCCTTCCCCGCGCGTCAGGGTTGCTGGTTCAAGCACAAGGAGATCGGCAATGGAAAATAAGCCGGCGACGCAGAACATCCAAGACACTTTTCTGAATTCGGCGCGCAAAGAGCGCAGCAACATCACCATTTACCTGATGAGCGGGGTAAAGTTAACGGGCCGCATTCGCTCGTTCGACAAATACTCGGTTGTGCTCGAAACCAACAATCAGGAGCAGCTGATTTTCAAGCACGCTATTTCGACAGTTGCTGTCGGCAAGGGCCACGGATTGGTGGAGAGACCGAGGGTTATACCTGCGGCCACCACCAACGATGCTGAGCAAGCTCCCGCCGCATCTGGCACCGAAGGATAAGCTGTTTGAGCTTGCGCAGTACTGAAACAAAATTCTCGCGCCTGTCCGCCCGTTCCGCGAATCGAGAGCTCCCGCCAGGAATGCGGAAAGAGCGCGCATTTCTGGTTGGACTCGATTATCGCAGCCGTAAGCGTTCGGCTGGCCAAATTACCGCGGGCGCGCAAGCCGCGCGCGATGCCGCCGCCAGCTCACCCAGGCCGGATTCTGAACCGCAATTCACTGCCGAGGAATCGCTGGGCGAACTGCGTGACCTAGCGCTCAGCGCAGGCGCGGAGATTGCGGGCGAAATCCTGCAGCGCCGCGACCGCCCCGATCCGGCAACTCTGATTGGCCGCGGCAAACTGGAAGAAATCGCCGGCGCGGCGGCTTCAGTTTCCGCCGATCTTCTTCTCTTCGACCACGATCTGACCGCCTCTCAGCAGCGCAATATCGAAGACGTGGTGCACGCGCGGGTGATCGACCGCACCCAGCTCATCCTCGATATTTTCGCAACCCACGCCCGCACGCGTGAAGGCCAGCTGCAAGTCGAACTGGCGCAGCTGGAATATTTGCTTCCCCGGCTGACAGGACGAGGCGCGCAAATGTCCCAGCTTGGTGGCGGAATCGGAACCCGTGGTCCGGGCGAAACTCAGTTGGAAACGGACCGAAGAAAAATTTTCCGGCGTATTCGCCACGTTCAGCAGCAACTAGAAAACGTGCGGCGAATTCGTGCGCAACAAAGGCAACGGCGCGAGTCGGTGCCAGTGGCAACCGTCGCGCTGGTCGGATATACGAATGCCGGAAAATCGACCCTGTTTAATGCTCTGACGAACGCAACCGTGCTCGAATCGTCGCGCATGTTCGCAACCCTCGATCCGACGCTACGCTCGGTTACGCTTCCGTCAAAACGGAAAATACTTTTGTCGGATACTGTCGGCTTCATCCGTAACCTGCCGCACACGCTGGTTTCTTCGTTCCGCGCGACGCTCGAAGAAGTGCAGCGAGCGGCCCTGATTCTGCATGTTTCCGATGCCAGCAGTCCACTTTCCGCCGAGCAGGACGTACAAGTCGACCGCGTGCTCAAGGAACTTGGAGCGGTAGAAAAACCCGCCCTACACGTCAAGAACAAAATCGATCTCCTCCCGCCAAAGCAGCGCGACAGCTTGCGCGATGATCAGCGCACGGTGCATGTTTCCGCCGCGAAGGGAGTCGGCCTGACTACGCTCCTCGACCGCATCGATCAAATGCTCTCTGAAGATGCCCTTAGCCGCGTGCATCTGCGCGTGCCGCAAAAAGAGGGCAAGGCGCTGGCCATGCTTGAGGCTCGCTCGCGCATCTATTCACGGCAATATAAAGATGGTGCGGTCGAACTCGAAGCGGAACTTCCGGAGTCGCTGGCGAGAAGAGTGAAGGAATGGGTGGTTCCTTAAGCTTCGCTGCAGCAATGCAGGTTAATCGCCGTTCCCATAGGCCGGAATTCCTTGCTGAGCCATGTAGAGCAGCCGCTGTGCGCGGTCAGCCCAATCGCTCTGCGCGGCTTGTGCAATAGTGCGTTGCGCAAACTCGATCGCTTTTGCTTTGGCCTCATCCGACTTTTTCGCGTTGTCCTCCGTTTTGTAAATCTCAATCAGGGCCGACCAGCGATACGCGGCATTATACAGAGCCTCAGCAGCCGCCGGCGATTGCGGATATTGCTTGGCATAATTCTCGTAAATTTCCGCTTCTTTCTGCGGACACTTTGATTGTCCCTGCCAGTCGCCGCAAAGTTTGTTGTCGATCAAATGAAACGCAGCCAGGTAGGCCCACTTCGTGTTGGGAAATTTTTTCATTACTTTTTTGAAATATTCTTCGTTCATTCCCTGGCGCATATAGGGCTCCTGCTCCTTCGCCGAAGGCAAGGACATGACATCTGCTTTTTCAATTTGCCAGCGAATGTCAGCCGAACGATACATTCCTTCGCCGGCCAGCGGCGACTGGGGAAAAATCTCCGCCACCTCTGCGTACAACCGCATCGCATCCTGCGCGGCATCGCGCCTGCCGTTGCGCCGGGTTGCCTGATCTTCCGAATCAACCGCCTCGCCGAACAGGATTTTGTCTCCATCCGGAGTGGTCGCCCGTATGAGTCCCTCATTTCGCATCCAGCCGGTGACGACTCGTTCTTCGGTAAGGGCCGCTTCCACTTTCACCCAATCGCTACCACTGCTTTCAAGAAACACGACTTCGCGGCCGCGGTCCACATCGGCGAGCTTCGCCGAAGAAGTATCGGGATCGACGTACATGGGAGCGACACGAATTGTCGTTCCGCGGACGATATCGGCTGCGGCGAGCGCAGCGCAGAGAAAAATGAATAACAAAATTGCAGTGCAATACCGAAACATGCCTGATTACCTCATGATTTAAGCCGGTGATTTAAGCCGCCGGAGCAAGTCGGGATCAACATTGCCTCCGCTAATAACGGCGACTGTATGGTTGGATGCGGGCAACAGCTCGGGATGGAATACCCATGCCGCGGTTGCAACCGCTCCACTCGGCTCGGAGACGGTCTTGGGATTGTTCGCGAGAATTCGGACCGTATCCAGAATCTCATTCTCGGCCACAGTGACAACGTCATCCACATATTTACGAATGTGCTGAAAAGTAATGGTGCCGACGTATTGCGAACGAAGACCATCGGCGCAGGTTGAAAGTACCTGCTCGGCGGGGAACTTCACGATCTCTCCCGCACGGAAACTCGCCTGCGCGTCGCCCGCGAGCGCCGGTTCCACGCCAATTACTTTTGCATCCGGTTTCGCAGACTTAATCGCAGTTGAAATTCCGCTGATCAACCCGCCTCCGCCGATTGGAACCAGCACCAAATCCACATCGGGCAAATCTTCGAGGATCTCTAACCCGGCGGTCCCTTGCCCGGCTATGATCTTTTCGTCATCGTAGGGAGGAATGATGACGTAGCCGTGCTCCGCTGCGAGTTCCTCGGCTTTGACTTGCCGCTCAACGCCGCTTGGCCCCACCAAAACAATTTCTGCACCCAAGGCTGCCGTCGCCTCGCGCTTGACTGCCGGCGCATTGCGCGGCATGACGATCACGGCCTTCGCGCCCAGCGCCCGCGCGGCGTATGCTACGCCTTGCGCATGGTTTCCGCTCGAGTACGTGATCACACCGCGCGCGCGTTCTTCCGGAGCAAGAGATGCGATCTTGTTGTAAGCTCCGCGCAGCTTGAAAGCGCCAATCGGTTGCAGATTTTCCGGCTTGAGAAAGATTGTCCGGGCAGAGTACTCGAGGGGAATCAGGGGAGTACGTACGGTGATGCCATTCAGCCGTGAACGCGCTTCGCGAATGTCGGAGAGAGAAACGATAGGCGAGCTCCCGTTGAGGTCTTTATGAAAGTCTAAATTTCCAGAATCACCGGCATGATGAGCGGCCGCTTCTGCGTCTGCTTGGAAATATATCGCTTCAAATCGGCACGGATCTTTTCCTTGATAACGCCGTAGTCAGCGCGCTCTTCTTCGCTTGACTGACTCAGGGTATTGACCACTAACTGCCGCACTTCGTCCATGAATCCGTTCTCCGCAGGCGAAAAGCCGCGAGTCACAATCTCCGGCGAAATTTCGACGCGGCCTGTCAGCTTGTTGATCGCGATGATCGGCAGCACGAAGCCGTCTTCGCTCAGATGGCGCCGGTCTTTTATAACTAAATCCTCCACTACATCGGTTCGTGACCCGGAATCTATACAAATTCGTCCTACGTTCACTCTCCCCGCTTTGCGCGCGCCCAGTTCATCGAATTCGAGTACGTCTCCGCTTTCAATGAGCATCACGCTCCCTACCGATCCGTGCATCGACGCAGCCAGCTCCGCATGAAGTTTCAGTTGCCGATACTCACCGTGAATTGGGATGAAGTATTTGGGCTTGACCAGATTGATGATCAGCTTGAGTTCTTCCTGACTTGCGTGTCCGCTCACATGGACCGGCGGACTCGAACCGTCGTCATAAATCACGTGCGCCTCGCGGCGGAAGAGGTGGTCGACCATCCGGTAGATTGCTTTCTCATTCCCCGGAATAATTCGCGACGAAAGCACCACCGTATCGCCCTTCTCGATTCGCGCGTGCTTATGGTTGTCCACCGCTGCACGCGACAACGCCGACATCGGTTCTCCCTGCGTGCCGCTGATCAAAACGCATACCTTTTCTGGCGCGAAATTTTTCACTTCGCCAGGGTGGATCAAAAGCCCGTCTGGAATTTCGACGTATCCGAGGTCCTCCGCAATTTCCGACGAGTTGATCATCGACCTTCCGACGAACGCGACTTTGCGGCCATGCTCCCATGCCAGCTCGACGGCGAGCTTGATGCGATGAATAGATGACGAAAAGCAGGAGATGAAAATGCGGCGGTCTGCGCGCGCGAAAACCTCATCGAACTTGCGCCGCACCGCGCGTTCGCTGGGCGTGTATCCGCGCCGTTCGACGTTCGTGGAATCCTGTAATAGGGCGAGCACGCCTTCTTTTCCGTACTCCGCAAACGCGTGTAGATCGAAGAGCCGGTTGTCAGTCGGTGTGGGATCGACTTTGAAATCGCCGGTATGAATGACAACCCCGAGCGGAGTATGAATCGCCAGCGAAACGCAATCCACCAGGCTATGCGTTACCTGAATTGGATGAATGGTAAATGGACCGATCTTGAAGCGCTCTCCGGGACGTATTTCCCGCAGCTCAGCATCCTCAAGCAATGCATGCTCGTCGAGCTTGTCTTCCACATAAGCCAAGGTGAATTCTGTGCCCCAAACCGGAACGTTGAGCTCGGACAGGATCCAGGGCAGTGCGCCAATGTGGTCTTCGTGGCCATGCGTCAGCACGATGGCGCGCACGCGCTCACGATTTTCGAGCAGATAGGAAATATCGGGAACGACGATGTCCACGCCAAGTAATTCCGATTCGGGGAACATCATTCCTGCGTCGATGACGATAATGTCATCGCCCCAGCGCACCGCCAGGCAGTTCATGCCGAACTCGCCGAGTCCGCCAAGCGGCACTAAATGGAGCTTTCCGGAGGGCATCAAGAAAGATTGATCGTAGCACAGCGCGGCCTAAACAAAGGACCGTGCGTTCGCTC
>DATIYR010000347.1:0-4489 GCA_035517535.1 Terriglobales bacterium | reverse complement strand
AATAAACTTGCGATCACTGGAATTACGGGCACGAATGGAAAAAGCACCACCGCTTTCCTGATCGAATCAATTTTGCAAGCCGCGGGACGGAAAAGCGCGTTAATTGGAACCATCGAGTACCACGTCGCCGGGAAAGTCCTGGCTGCACCACATACCACCCCGGAGTCGCTCGATCTGCAAAAATTGTTTCGCGGTGCTGTCGATGCCGGAGCTACAGAAGCAATAATGGAAGCCTCATCCCATGCACTTGCCCAGCAGCGCACGTTCGCGATCCCATTCGATGTGGCCGTGTTCACGAATCTGACGCGCGACCATCTCGATTACCACCACTCCATGGAGGAATATTTTGCCGCGAAGAGAATTCTGTTCGAAGGAAACGGTGCGAACCGGCCGCGCGTTTCAGTGATTAATGCCGACGATGAATATGGCCGCGAGCTGATTCAATACTGCAAGAGTCATAATTCAGAAGTGATTACGTACGGAATCTCGAAAGCGGACTTCCACTCTGCCAAACTGGAAATAACTCCCAGGGGAAACAGCTTTCAGATGATCACCCCCGATGATCTCATCCCGGTTAAGTCAGCGCTGATCGGGAAGGTGAATGTGTACAACATTCTCGCGGCCAGCGCCGCCGCCTACGCGCGCGGGTGCTCGAGCGAAGCGATCTCTGCCGGAATCGCCAGCCTGGCGCGGGTTCCAGGGCGTTTTGAGCGAGTTGATTGCGGCCAGCCATTCACCGTTGCCGTCGATTATGCGCACACCGATGATGCGTTACGAAACCTGACTTCCCTTGCGCGCGAGTTCGTAAAGTCCTCCGGAGGCCGGGTGATCACCGTCTTCGGATGCGGCGGCGACCGCGACCGCAGCAAACGTCCGCTTATGGGTGAAGCCGCAGGTCGAGGCAGTGATTTCATTGTACTCACTTCCGACAATCCGCGAAGCGAAGATCCGCTTGCGATTATTAACGACGCGGTTGTAGGGCTTCAGCGGACCGGAGCGAAGTACGCAATCGAGCCGGACCGTCAGGCCGCAATCCGTGTGGGGCTTGAGGCAGCACATAATGGCGATATCGTCCTCCTCGCCGGAAAAGGCCACGAATCACACCAGATCCTAAGCACAGGTCCGGTTCCCTTCGACGATAAAAAAGTCGCTGCCGAGGCTTTGCGCGAACTTGGCTACCGCTGCTGCTCTAAGTCGGAGGCTGGCGCATGAAGCTGCCGCTGGGTCAAATCGCAGAGTTTTTGAGCGTCCCATCTGCCGAGCTCAGCGCGAATTTCAATACCGAAGCAGTCGCGACCGGTTACTCCATCGATTCCCGCACCATCAAACCGGGAGAATTATTCTTCGCTGTTCGCGGAGAAAAATTTGATGGGCATGATTTTGTGCAGCAGGCATTTGAGAAAGGCGCAGTCGCCGCGGTGGTCTCGAAGAATAAAATTTCCGAAGTTTCGGAACGTGCAGCCTCGGGCGTCCACGACCGGAGTGGGCAGGCGTCGGCGTCTGGCCCCAAAGAGCCTGTAATCCCCGTCGAAGACACCTTGCTCGCGCTCCAACTTCTCGCCAATTCCGTCCGCCGCCTGTGGGCGCGCCCTTTAATCGCTGTCACCGGATCGGCCGGGAAAACAACGACAAAAGAAGCCATCGCCCACGTTCTTTCGACAAAATTCCGCGTGCACAAGTCCGAGGGAAACTTCAACAATCATTTCGGTTTGCCGCTCATGCTGTTGAGACTCGAGCCCGAGCACGATTGTGCCGTGGTTGAGTTAGGCATGTCGCATCTCGGTGAGATCACCGCTCTGGCACACATTGCTCAGCCCGAGATCGGCGTGGTCACAAATGTTGCGCCCGTCCACCTGGAGTTTTTCAACGACATCTCCGAGATTGCGCGTGCCAAGTACGAGCTCGTCGAGTCGCTTCCGCCTAACGGAACCGCGGTGCTGAACGCCGACGACAAATTCGTTTCGCAATTCGGCCGCGACTTCAAGGGTAAAGTGATCACTTATGGCATTGCGCCAACCGCAACCGTTCGCGCCGAGAACATCGAATCGCGCGGCGCAGAAGGCTCAACCTTCGACGCACTCGTTGCCGGCCACCGCGAGCGTGCGACGTTGCCGCTGGTCGGCGCTCATAACATCCACAACGCGCTGGCAGCAATTGCGGTCGCCCTCGAGCAAGGAATCGCGCTGGCTGAATCCGTGCGAGCACTCCGCGATCTCCAGCCTGCCGATAAGCGCGGGCAGGTTGTCCGCATCGGCAACATCACCGTCATTAATGATTGCTACAATTCAAATCCAAAAGCTCTGGACGCGATGGTGGATGCGCTCGCCAACATGCCGGCAAAGCGCAGGATCGTTGTAGCCGGAGAAATGCTGGAACTTGGACCGCTGGGAGAACAGATGCACCGCGACTCGGGCCGTCACATGGCGGAGAGAAAAGTCGATTTTGTTCTCGGCGTGCGCGGCCTGGCGCAACACATTGTTGAGGCGGCGGAAAACGCCGGAGTTCGCGCCGAGTTTGTTGGAACGCCCGAAGACGCAGGCCAGTGGCTGGCACGGGAGGCTCGCGACGGAGATGTTGTCTTGCTGAAAGCGTCTCGCGGAGTGAAGCTGGAAAAAGCGCTAGAAAAGTGGAAAGACGCCGTTAGCCGTCGGTCGCCGCTCGTTAGCTGAGAGGCATGAGAGTGGCACCATTTCTCGATCTTGGCCAACGACCGACGATCCACAATGAACGACGAATGAATCACCCGGAGGCGGATTGCTCTACTGGCTGCTCTACCTGAAACTTTTTCATTATTTTCCGCCGTTCCGAATTTTTCGTTATCTGACCTTCCGCACCGCGTTTGCCAGTCTCACTGCTCTCTTCACGGGACTGATCATCGGTCCGCTTGTAATCAATCGTCTGCGCGAATTTCAGATCGGCCAATATATTCGCGAAGAAGGTCCTAAAGCCCACCAGAAGAAGGCCGGGACGCCGACCATGGGCGGCGTTCTGATCGCGATTTCCATTATTGTGCCCACGCTTCTCTGGGCCGACCTCACTAATCCTTTCGTCTGGATTGCTGTGCTTTCAACCGCGGCATTTGCCGCCATTGGTTTTACCGACGACTACACCAAAATCGTTCACAAGCGCAATCTCGGGCTTACCGGAAAAGCCAAGCTCGGTTTGCAGGGGCTCACCAGTGTTCTGATCGCAGTCGCGCTGATCGCCATGCAGAACCGCGGACTGTATTCCACCCGCCTGGTGGTTCCCTTTCTCAAGCAGTTTCATCCCGACTTGGTGGTCGACAGGCTTCTGCATAATCCAGACCTATGGCCGATCGCATTTCTTCCCTTCATCGTCTTCGTTGTGCTCATCATTGTGGGCGCAAGCAATGCGGTGAATCTGACCGACGGCCTCGACGGCCTCGCAATCGGCTGCACCGTCATTGCTGCCGGCGCGCTGACGGTGCTCACCTACGTCAGCGGTCACGCAACTTTCGCCAATTATCTCGAACTGCCGCGCATGCCGCAGGTTGGCGAGCTGACCATTTTTTGCGGAGCCATGGTCGGCGCGGCGATTGGTTTCCTCTGGTACAACGCCCATCCAGCCGAAGTTTTCATGGGCGATGTTGGCTCACTCGCGCTTGGCGGCGCAATTGGGACAGTCGCCGTCCTCATTAAGCAGGAATTGCTGCTTCCCTTTATCGGCGGGGTTTTTGTGATTGAAGCCTTATCGGTAATTCTGCAGGTCGCTTCCTACAAGTTGCGGAAGAAAAGAATCTTCAAGATGGCGCCGATTCACCATCATTTCGAACTGATGGGATGGTCGGAATCAAAAATTATTGTGCGCTTCTGGATCGCATCGCTGGTTTTTGCGCTGTTCGCGCTGACCACGCTAAAGCTGCGCTAATTGCAAATTCACGCCGCGGCTGATCCGGCAGTGCTCGTCCGGTCTGAGAGCGCTTTCATCGCCACCGGCACTGCAAACAGCACCGGCGTAAACAGCAGATCGCTGGCAAACGTTCCGCGGAAAAATGGAATTGCAGCCGCGTAGCAGGTGACCAGCCCGGCCCACGTTCTCGGATACATGTCATAAGCCAGCCACACGACAAAATTGCTGAGCAGGAAAAACGAGACCGAACTCGCCAGCGCGGAGCTCATGATCCACAGCGGCTGCAGATGCCGGCTCAAGCCCATCCCCAACGCAACCACCGCTGCATACCATGCCCAGGTGACCACCAGGTCCCAGCCGATTGGGTAGTGATAGACGAACTTGTTCAAAACCACGTCCGAGGCCGCCAACAAGGTGACAGGAAACCAGAGTTGCCGCCGCGAACCATAGGCCCCGAAGAAAAGAAGCGATGCCGCGACCGGCGTGAAATGCCACGGATGCGACTGCAGGTAAGGTATGGCGAGTCGAAACAGGACCGCCAAGACTACGAAGATGTAGGCCAGCATGGATCACCTCGGCACATTTGATTTTCGCGGCTGGAGTAGCTTGCGTCAAGTGC
>DATIYR010000346.1:0-4081 GCA_035517535.1 Terriglobales bacterium | reverse complement strand
AGTGGTAGCGTTTCAAAGGAACATTCTCTCCCATGCGGCGATGACGCAGTTCGATGAACGGGCCGAATTGCTGCGACCAGTTTCGCGGAACCCCGCCGCCGATGGTGAAGATTCCCAGCCGGGTCTGGCGCAACAGAGTCGACGCAAAATGTTCGAGATCCTCGAACGGATCAAAGCGAATCTTGTGCCGCCCGGAACTCTCGCGCATACGGTTATGCAAAGCCACATCGAGTCCCAGTTCCGAATCCGTGAACGCCGGAACAAAAACCGGCACGCCCTGTTCATAAGCCGATTTCAGAATTCCCCGCTGCCCCTTCGCATGTTTGGCCAAGTGCGCGCCAATCGCGTGGTTCAGCTTGTACGAGCACATCACCTCCGAGTGGTCCCAATCGCCGAGAACAGCCGCCATGACCCGCTCAACATCATCCAGATTCTGTTCCGGCTCAAGCGTGTCATAAACGCGGTTATAGCCCTGTTCGTAAAGTTCGGTGTCTGGCACATCGGGGTTATAGCGGAAATGCGAACGCCCGGTGGCTTCGACCAGACCGTGCGCCATAAGCGCGCCAGTCGAAACGATCGCGTTCACGATGCCCCGGTCGATCAAGTCGGCAATGATCAAACCTTGCTTGGCTACGGTCATGGCGCCGGCGAGCGTCATCACGACAAAACATTCTTTGTCGCGCGCCATCGCCTCGAGCACATCCGCGGCTTCGCCCATTTGCCGGCCGGTGAAGGCCGTCTTTGCCATCGCGCGCACAAGATCGTCTACAGAATGGATACGGCTCAAATCGAGCGGTTCGAGCGGAATCAATCGGTCTTCGACGGGATTGTGAAGTTTGCGATCGATCCCGGTGCCATCGTGGTGGTCGTGCTTCATAATCGTCCCGTCTCCCGAGTTTTCTTGGAAGAATTACTTTACTAGAGCGCGAAGTGATCGTGCCAGCAACTCGGCGCAATTTTTGGACAAGCAGGACACGTTGTTACAAAAATGTCAAAACCCAGCTTCGGTCCAGATGGAACTTGCAACTCATATTGTATTGCTGCTAGCTTTCATGAGAGAAGTCCATGCACCGGATTCCCAAGTCCTGGATTGCAGTGGTGGCAATCATTGCCGCAATCGGTGTGTTGTTTGTCCTGATCACGCCGGCTCCGGATGAACTTCCCAGCACGGGTCCGCACTCGCTCGACAAAGCTTTCCTTTCCATCGTCGCTCATTTCCTCCCGCTTGCGCCTGAGGTCTTCAGCGGTACACCACTGCACTTCACTTTCATTCTTCCTTTCAGCCGCGACAACCTGATCGCGCTTACCTGTGTCCGCCTCTGCTAGCTCGCCTCTCTGCTTAAAGTTGGGACGTGTTCGCCGGAATCGCTGCATGTCCACATAAACCCAGAGAGAGCGAAAGTACAGGTGTCCAATGTTCCACGAGCCGAATGGCGGTCGAGATATTCTCATTACCGCAGGATTTTACGAAGCGTTCACAGCGGCAAGCGCGGTCCGCGCGCTGAACCAGGTTGGTTTTGAAGACGAAGATATCGGCATGGTCGGTTTGTTTGCCGGTCCGGCCTCAAGTCTAAGTGGCTTTTGCCAAGCCATCGGGGTACCTCACGAGCACGCATCCTATTACCAGAGCAGCTTTGAAGAAGGTGGAATTCTGCTGATCGTCAGGGCGCGCGAGCTGTCGATGAAAGCAACCGCGCTCGCCATCCTGAATGAGCAGGGCGGAATCTTGCCTCCAACCATCCAGTAATCAGCTCCCGGCACTGCGTCCGGAGAGGTGCAACGCAAGGAGGTACCATGAACACACGTTCCGCGAATCCAACTTCTGCGGCCAGCGGCTCTGAAAAGCCAGGTTTGCACATTACCGATTGGCTGAAATCCTGGGGTTCGATCCTCACCGGCAGCACGCCCATGATTTCGATCGAAATTACGCGCGAGTGCCCGCTGAGCTGTCCCGGTTGTTATGCCTATGGCGACGCGCACCTGGGCGGTGGTGTGACACTTCGCAGCCTGAGCGATTACCGCGGCGATGATCTGGTGAATGGAATTTTGCGCGTCGTCGATGAGCACCGCCCCTTGCATGTTTCGCTCGTGGGCGGCGAGCCTCTGATCCGTCACCGCGAGTTGAGCCGCTTGTTGCCAATGCTGAGCGAGAGAAACATTCACACCATGATCGTGACCAGCGCCGTTATTCCGATCCCGCGTGAATGGATGAAGATTCCGCGGGTCCGGGTGACGGTCTCGGTGGATGGTCTTCCCGAACACCACGACGTCCGCCGCAAACCCGCAACCTACGAGCGGATACTCAAGAACATGAGCGGCTGCCGCGTGAACGTGCACTGGACGATCACTCGCCCCATGCTCGAACGCCCCGGATACATAGAGGAATATCTCGCATTCTGGAGTGCGCGCCCCGAGGTGGTCCGCATCTGGATCAGCCTCTACACGCCGCAGAAGGGAGAACGGACCCCCGAAATACTGACGCCGGCTGATCGCAGGTTCGTTACCGGCGAACTGCTCAGAGCCAAAACTTATCACCCAAAACTGCTCATGGACCGCAGGCTCGCCACGGCGATAATCAAGCCGCCGGCAAATCCAGGCGAGTGCATGTTCGCTCGTATGTCTACCAACTACAGCGCCGACCTTAACACGCGGGTTGAGCCCTGCATTTTTGGCGGCGATCCCGATTGTTCGCAATGCGGCTGCGCGATCAGCAGTGGATTGCATGCGGTCAAGGAGTTCCGCTTGGCGCATGTGCTGAAGGTGGAAGATATCGCGCTCACCTCCGCTGCGATCGGAGGATTCGTGGCGAGATTCCGCGGCCGCAACCACCCGCGTTGGAAAAAACGGCCGGCTGAATTGGTACAGATCGCGCCAGGCAAGCAGGAACGCAAGGCATCGTAGTCGCAGCGGTTCCGATTGGCGTCTGAGCTCTCAGTTGGCCCGTCGCGCGAATGCTATGCTATTTCCTCCGAGGAGATAATGCCTGAGAAATTCCGCGTCGGATTGGTGCAGATGTCCGCGACGCCCGATCCAGAAAAAAATCTTCAGCATGCGGTCAATAAGGTGCGGGAGGCGGCTGGGAAAGGCGCGCAGATCGTCTGCCTGCCAGAACTTTTCCAGACGCAATATTTTTGCCAGCGCGAAGACGCGGCGCTGTTCGACCTGGCCGAACCCATTCCGGGTCCCACCACGGCGAAATTGGCAGATGTTGCCAAGCAGTTGCGGATTGTTCTAATTGCCTCGTTGTTCGAAAAACGCGCGCCGGGCGTTTACCACAACACCGCCGTGATGATCGATGCCGACGGGAAACTGCTCGGCATTTACCGCAAGATGCACATTCCCGACGATCCTCTCTATTACGAAAAGTACTATTTCACTCCTGGCGATCTTGGCTTTAAGGCGTTCGACACGCAAGTGGGCAAAGTCGGAACCCTCGTCTGCTGGGACCAGTGGTATCCCGAAGGCGCGCGCCTCACCGCATTGCAGGGAGCGCAGGTGCTTTTTTATCCGACCGCAATTGGCTGGCACCCGGATGAGAAGGCGCAATACGGTGAAGCGCAATATGACGCGTGGCAGACGATTCAGCGGGCACACGCAATCGCGAATGGAGTTTATGTTGCCGTCGTAAACCGCGTCGGCTTTGAGCAGGGCGATATTCGCGGCAATAAGGCTGTGGGCAAGGGACTCGAATTCTGGGGAGGATCGTTCATTGCCGATCCGTTTGGAAGAGTGATCGCAAAGGCTTCCCACGATAAAGAAGAAATTCTGATAGGCGAAGTCGATGTGCATCTGCTCGAAGATACGCGCCGCAATTGGCCTTTCCTGCGCGACCGCCGTATCGACAGCTACGGCCCAATCACCAGCCGCCTGATTGATTGATGCGTTGATCGATCGACCGATCGACAATTAGAAACGCGAGGGTGCCCCACCCTTCCCGCGTTCTTTGCGGGAGGGTGGGGATTTTGACTTTGGATTTTGACTTTGGATTTTGACTTTGGATTTTGACTTTGGATTTTGACTTTGGATTTTGACTTTGGATTTTGACTTTGGATTTTGACTTTGGATTTTGACTTTGGATTTT
>DATIYR010000345.1:0-7171 GCA_035517535.1 Terriglobales bacterium | reverse complement strand
GCCAAAGCCATCGTCCAGAGCGGCAGCCGACGCGATCGGCCCTATGTTTGCTTAAACTGCTCCGCCATTCCCGAGAGCTTGATTGAGGCGGAGTTGTTCGGTTACGAAAAGGGCGCGTTCACCGGCGCCGACGCGGCCAAGCCCGGCTACATTGAATCGGCTCAAGGCGGCACGCTGTTTTTGGACGAAATCACGACCCTCGACCACAGTCTGCAGAGCAAGCTGCTGCGGGTTCTGCAGGAAAGGGTGGTGCAGCGCATCGGCGGACGGGCTGCGAAAAAAATTGACTTTCGTCTTATTGCCGCCACCAACGACAATTTAGAAGAGTTGGTGCATCAGGGGCGCTTCCGTGAGGACCTTTATTACCGCATCAACGTTGTCCCCATTTCTGTTCCACCTTTGCGGGACCGTAGCGGAGACCTGCCACTGCTGATCGATCATTTTCTGCGAATCTACTGTGCGGCAAACAATAGGGCCCTGAAGCAGCTCGAGCCCGAGGCTCTGGAAATTCTCGAAGACTATTCCTGGCCGGGAAACGTCCGCGAACTGGAGAATGTGATCCAGCGGTTGGTGGTGATGAACGATTCTCCGGTGATTAAAGCCTCTCATTTGCCGCAGCAGTTGCTCTATTCGAGCAACGCGAGCCAGGAAGCGATCTTGATTCCGGAGGACGGGGTTGACTTCGATGCCGAGATGGAGCGGATCGAACTCGCCTACCTGACTGCAGCCTTGCGCCGCACCAAAGGGAAAAAAACGGCCGCGGCCGCGCTGCTGCGTATCGATGCCCAGCGCATGAAATATCTCTGCCGGAAACGAGGGCTCGCGGCGGGCGAGGGTTAATAATTAACCCATACGAGGTTAATTTTTAACCGACGGACAATAATTTTGAATGAGCTCACCCACGGGGCAAATTGAATTCGCCGCCAGATTATTGATTTGAGGTAAGTTCCGGTTTACTGGTTCCACAGGCCGAGTTTGGCATGGGTTGTGCAATATGGCATAGCGTTCAGTTGAAAATTCAAAAATAAAAAAGGAGAAGGCAATGTCAATCGAAAAGAAATCGCTGATCAGCAATCGCGCAGTAACCAAGAAGGCTCTGGCAACAAAGCCGGGAGTCACGAAAGTCGCGAACATGAGAGTTACGCATGCTACAAAAGCAGCTCCCCGTCTAGCCGCCGGTAATATGCGCGTCGCCACCAAGGCACGTCTGGCGGGTGGTCTTGCCAGAATTAAGGCGCAATAGATCAGGCAACATTGCCTCTCAAGGGTTGGGCATTGGCCCAACCCTTTCGTGTTTTCGGGCTGCGCTTTACCAGATCCTTCGTTTGACCAGATCGCGGCTGAAGCGATACGTGAACTCTTCCAGGCTGCGTCTGCCAACCAGAACTTTGGCTGATCCCGTCATGCCGGGCATCAGCGCGCCGTCGTTGGCCAACATCACAACCCCCGAGTAATACTGCGGCGGATTAATTCCTTCCAGCTGGTCCTTGGTGACCAAACCTTCGGCCATGAGCGTGGATACGGGGGAGATGCGGCTAAGCGTGCCTGAGATCGGCCGCACGCGGCCCTTGATCAGCAAGCGGACACTTTGCCCAACGTGGACATCCCGCATGGCGAACTCGGGGATGTAAATGTTGGCCTTTATCTCGGAGATGTCGTCGATCTGCATGAGTAAATCACCTTCATCTACGGAGCGGCCGACGAGATCGTGCAGGTGAGGCGTTGCAACCACACCGCGCATCGGGCTTGCGATATCGAGCTGCGCCAGCTGGTCCGCCACGACAACATTCTCCTCGGCGCGGCGCCGGCGTTCCTGCTCGGCGGATGCAAAATTCGCGTAGTGCAGAGCCGCCTGATTGGCGCGGGCAGTTGCCTGCGCAAGCTCCTGTCGGGCTTCCGCAGCCTGCGACTGAAGCGCCAGATTACGCATGCGCAGCAACGGGCTTCCCGCCGCAACCGATTGGCTTTCCTGCACCGCGACGCCCTCGACCGTGCCGGGAACTGTAGCGCGCACAATGGCGGTTTGAAGCGGCTCGAGCAGAACGGGCGCCTCCACAAAATCCGGCCACACGGGAACAAGCAGAACGAGAAGTACTGCGGCACCCAGAGCCGCCGATCGTAACGGCGTGAACCAGGCACGAACGCGTTCCTTCTTATCGGCATAAACAATTTTCATAAACTTCACCAAAAGTTTGATTCGAGAGCGGAAAACCCAAAAACCGATGGCCAAAGCCGGCAGGAAGGCCCAATCGGGTGTATACGACCGCAGAATGTGATAAGTGATGATCATCAAGAACGAAAGCAGAACGTAGCTGTACATCCCGGAAAGAATTCCATAAATGATGTAGAACCCACGCTTGCGCCTGGGAACGTAAGGAACTTCGACGGGGAGCCTGAAGATTCGGTTTCGTAGCCATCCGGAAAGATATTCGGTGCTGCTTTCTTTGAGCGAAGGCTCGGCGACGAATTCCGAAAAGATCAGATAGCCATCGAGTTTAATCAGCGGATTCAGGTTGAGAATGGAAACGCCCAGGCCGGTGACCATCATGATCTTGTAAGCCCAGTCGTGGACGGGCATGCCGGTCGCAGTTCCCCACCAGACGACGGTGGCGAAAAAGCAAACCACTAGGTCGAGCCAGATTCCGGCAAGCGCGGTAGCAATGCGCGGCCATTTTCCGCCCAGGACCCAAACCTGGGTGGCATCGCAGAAAAAACTCGGAGCGAAATACATCAGAGTGAAACCCATTCTCTCGATGGTCGCCCCGAAATGTTTGCCGACCAGTCCGTGCGCGGTTTCGTGAATTGCCGCCATGGCGCCGAACAGGAACCAGAACTCGAGCAGGTCGCTGCCGGATTTTTGCGTGAAGTTGTAAAACGCGAAACTGTCTGACCAGACTTCTCCGAAGCGGTCCCACCACATCCACCCCATGAGGATGAACATCGCAACGCTTGTCCAGACGAACCAGGGCGTGAAAAGAAACCGCAGCCGCGGATAGAGCCAGGTAATGTAGCCATCGGCGTTGTACCAGGTTTTGATGATGATGTCGGAAAAATCAATCGCTCGCGATTTTCGGCGCTTCTCGCGGGAGGCCCGCAGCTCCTGCTGCAGCGTGATGTTCTTTTCAAGCGGTGTCTTGTACATCATTGGCGTGTCACTTTGCAGATAGCTGGCCAGCTCTTTTACCTCATCTTCGCTGACTGCAGTGCCGGTCTCTTTTGCAAAGAGCTCGGCGACGTCGGCTGGTGAGCGGTTGCCATCGAACAACCGAATGAGCTGCCACTGTACGGCTGCAAAGCGGAAAACGAGTTCGCTTCCCGGCATTTTTGCCAGGACTACTTCTTCGCCATTTTCAATGTGATCTTTGTAGACGACTCTGGGGTCAAGCTTCGGCGGGATATTGCGGATAATCCGCTCCGGCAGTTCCGGCAGCGCGACTTCGAGCGCTCTGACGATGTTCATGGCAGGTTGGGAAGATGAACGTCCACACGCATTCCCGGGCGAAGACCCGACGTGTTGCCGTATAACTCGGCAAGAACGTCGATGGTGTCACTGGCAGGATCAACTACCGGGCTTATCTCGATGACCTTGGCGCTGTAGCCGTGCCCGAGATTTTCTTCTGCTGCAGTAACCGCAACTCTGCTGCCGGCTCGGATGCGGGCGAGGAACTGCTCCGGCAAAGTGATGCGAACCCGCAATGGCGAGACCGCGGTGACCCAGAAGAGACGGTCTCCGCGACTGACGCTCTGCCCTGCTCGGATGTATCGGCGTGCGACAACCCCATCAAACGGCGCAACGATTCTGGTCTTTTCGAGTTCCAATTCCAGAGAATGCTCAACATCTTTGGCATTGACCAGCAGTTCGGAGACGCGTTTCACATCCCACTGGTCCGATTCCGCCTTGTATTGTGCATGCTCGAGTTGTTCTTTGGGGATGATGTGCGCCTCCCACATTTTTTCGGCGCGTTGATAGTCAACCTCCAGGACCTTTGCCTCCGCTTCCCAGTTCTTGAGGTCGTTTTCCGTGCTGCGAGTTTTGGCGCGCGCGGCCTCGAGGTCGGCGGAAATCTGGCGATCGTCTAGAGCGGCGAGAAGTTGGCCCTTTGAGACCCGAGTGCCGGAATCGGCGACGATCTTGGCAATAATGCCGTCGCGTTGAGCCGCGACATCGACCTGATTTTCGACAATCAGTGGTCCTGAGGTCACGAATTCCTTTGCTGGAGCAGGTTTGGCAGGGTCGGCTTCCTGGCTTGCCGGCGCGGATGTTTCGGCAGCGGACACCGTCGCGGGAGTCTGCGACGGCGCACTGCTGCATCCGATCGCGGATAATGACAGCGCCGCAAGTAACAATATGTTGATTTTCAGCATGAGAACTCCTCGCAGTCACCGCCGAGCAATTACCAGCCAAACGTTACCAACCAAACCTTACCAGCCAAACATTACCAACCAAACCAGGACCACAGCTTCGACCACATCCACATACCAATGCCGCGAAACATTACTACCCCGGCAGGACGCCATCCCGTCGAAATTTTTCCCCGGCCCTGCATTCCCGCGCGAAGAAGGTGTGCTGGGTTGGCAACGCTTACGCGCGCAAAGAAGATCGGCTGGGCGTTCTGAAATACCGCTTGCGGACTAACCACTGCAACTTCCCCGCGAAAGGTTCGTTCGGGGAAGCCGTCTAATTTCAAGCTCGCATGTTCACCACGCCGCAACAGGCCGACGTCCGTTTCGTCCACGGCAACATCCACGAGCGGTTGCGAATTATCAACGACGTCGAGAAAGCTTTCGCCTTCCTTGACCTTACGGCCGACAAGATTCTCAGGTTGGGGGGTTGCCACAACTCCAGAAATGGGAGAGCGAATGATGGTCTTCTCCAGTTTCTCCTGTGCGCGATTGACTTCGGACGCCCAAAAATCGGCCTGTGCGCGTCCGATGCCGGCTTCTGCACCATCGCCTGCGGCCAAAGCACGGTCCATTTGCGCAATTGCGGTCTGATATTTTGCCTTAGCTCCCGCCAGAGCCGACCGATATTCCCAGTTTTCAAGAGTGGCCAGCGGCGTACCGGCTGCGACGATATCGCCTTCGTGAACGAGAATCTGGCGGACCACAGCGTCGAACTCAGGTCCCACATGGGCCATGTGGGCCGGAGCGACCACGGCGTTTCCATCAACCCGCAGTGGCAGAGGAAACGCGAGAAGAAACAACACCGCAGCGACGGCGACACCTACGATCAGCGCCCGGCGGTGCTTCTCCAGGGCAAGGAATTTTTTCTTTTTCTCAATCAGCGGCTGAAGCACGCCGACGAAAGGAACTTCTTTATAAAGTGACGCGTTCCTCAAGGCGACCGTGGCCTGGCTGGTCAGAACCTTCAGCATCTCGAGATGGGCTTCGGAGAGAAAATCCGGGTCGCTGCTCTCGAACAGAAGAACGCCGACTTTGCCTTCTTCATCCATGAGCGGGGCGAGATAACATCCGCGCATTCCAGTCTCGGTGAAATATTCGTGGAACTTTGCGCGGGTTTCTTCGCGCTCGGAATCGATTTCTTCGCCGTGCTGCGTTACCAGCAATGGCTCATTCAGGATGGCGCCCCATTCGAGCAGGCTTTTGAGCGAGGCGTATTGCGGATTGTCGGCATCGAGCTGGATGGTTCCGGAAACCGCTCGCAGCTTTATTTGGCCGTTTTCGTCCAACGAGATTCCAGCACGCTCGTATGGAATCACAGCCGACGGGCCATTCACGATCGCCTGCAAGACGCGATCAAGATCGAGCGTGGAAGTAATCTCGCCGCTGGTCTTGACCAGCGCTTCCAGAATCTCGACTTTACGCTCCGCCATAAACAGGCTGGCATTGTGCAGAGCGTTGGCCGCGGTCTCGGTCAAAGCAGTCAGCGCGAACAAATCATCTTCGTCGAACGGAATCCCATCGGCAGGATTAACCGCCTCAACCACGCCGACTAATGCGCCGCGGTCGATCAAAGGCGCAACCATGAGCGAGAAAATGGCACCTTCCTCGAAATCCGCATTGCGCTTCGAGACGCGCTCATCTTCTGAAGTAATAACGAGCGGCTCAGCGTTGTCAGAAACATCCGCAGCGATCCCTTCACCGGATTTTTGGGTTTCACCTTCGTGAACCGAAGGATCGAAACCCGCCTGATGCATGAGCTCGAGCGATTCATCGCCTTGCAGAAGCCACAGGTTTATCGCCTGGCAATCGATCACTTCGCGGAACTTGCTGCCAATAATCGGCAATAACTGATCCAGTTCGAGGGTTGAGCTGAAGACTTTTTCGAGATCGTAGAGTTGAGTGATTCGCGTGATGGAGGCAAGAGCGGTGTTCCGCTCCAGTTCATAGCTGACGGCGTTCAGCAATGCGCTGGCCGCAATTTCGGATAACGGCTGCAGCAAGGCGACCGTACTTTCATTTACTTCATTGTTGAAAATGAGAATTTCGATTGCGCCGCTGAGTTCCGCTTCAAGAATGAGCGGAAGGTAAGCAATTGCAGTGAGAGTCTTTTTAATATGAAGGTGCGCGTAGTTTTCCCGAACCAGTTCTTTTCCGGCGAAAAGTAATGGCTGGGCTTTCGCGGCCAGCGTGCCGAGACTGCCTTCGTTAGCGGGAACCACTACATCGGGAATGGACACATCGCCGACGGTAGCCTGGGAAGTCCAAACTTGGCCGTTATCGCCCTCCGCAAGTAGATAAACATTGCAGGCAGAGCCAGGGAGCAGGTCGGAAACGGTCTCCGCTACGATGCGGGCCCGAGGAGATACTTCACGCTGGTCCAGTAGTCGCGCCGAGAACCCGGCGATATCGAACGCCAGTGCCGAACCCTGGCTGACCATAATTCTTCTCGAAGTGATTGCAGTTTAAGCCGCCGAGCCGTTCTGGCAAACCAAGCCGGGGGTTTACTTGCGCTTGCAAATCACAACTCGTTCTACTAAGGTGTGTGACTCTAGCAAACGGGAACCCCGCTGTCAACGAAGTGCGCACTCGTTCCGTCCGCGTCAGGGGGCAGGGTGGAAATCGACGTTCGGACTCAAGGCCGCGTGAAAATCATCAAATTGCACGGGCGTTTGAGCCTGGGCGAATCTGTCGATCGCCTGCGGGCAACCTTCGCAGACCTGGTTGGGGCGGGCGATAGCCGAATCGTTCTCGACACAGAGGATTTGGC
>DATIYR010000344.1:0-4570 GCA_035517535.1 Terriglobales bacterium | reverse complement strand
GTTGACAGTCGCGACGCTGCGCAAGCAGGTCGAGCCGGTCACTCCCGCGCAGTTCATGCGCTGGCTCTTGCGCTGGCAGCATGTTGCTCCCGATTCCCAAGTGCAGGGCGAGCGGGCCACGCTCGAAGTTCTGCGTCAATTGCAAGGTTTCGAAATTCCTGCGAATGCCTGGGAGCGACAGGTGCTTGGCCGTCGCATTGCTTGCTACGATCCCACCTGGCTCGATCAGCTGTGCCTGACGGGAGCAGTCGGCTGGGGCCGACTTTCGCCACACCCGGCGACTCTTGAAAGCAATAACGGATCTTCGACCATGAAGCGGCGCGTAATTCCTACCAGCGTTGCTCCCATCACTTTCTTTGTTCGCGAAGAAGCCGACTGGATGGCGCACTCGTCTCTTCCTGAGGGGCAAGGGCTCAGTCCGGTGGCAAATCAGGTGCTCGAGTATCTGCGCCAGCGTGGTGCATCTTTCTTTGCAGATATTGTCCGCGCGACCGGAAAGCTGAAAGCCGAAATCGAAACGGGATTGTGGGAACTGGTCGCCGCGGGTCTGGTTACCGCCGACGGATTCGATAATCTTCGCGCACTGATCGATCCCAAACGCCGCGCCGGACAAGGCTCTGGCAGGACGACTCGTCCGAGGCACAGCGCCGGCCGCTGGGCAATTCTGCACAACGACTCCGCCGTCGATCACGAGCGCAGAATCGAGGCAGTCTGCTGGATGCTGCTGAAGCGCTATGGCGTGGTCTTCCGCGATCTGCTCACGCGCGAAAGCAATCTACCCAAGTGGCGCGAGTTGCAGATTGCATTCAGACAATTAGAAGCACGTGGTGAAATTCGTGGTGGCCGGTTCGTCGACGGATTCCTCGGCGAGCAGTTCGCCTTGCCAATTGCGGTGGAGTCCCTGCGCGCCACTCGCAAGATTCCTGCTTCCGGCGAGGTGGTCACTGTCGCCGCCGCGGATCCTCTGAATCTCGCCGGCATCATCGTTCCGGGTGAGCGTGTGCCGGCAATTTCGGGGAAAACTGTTAGTTATCGCGATGGCGTGGCCGTTGAACCTGAACAGACACAACAATCTCGCGTGGCAGTGATGTGAGGTCGAGGCTTTGGGCTTTAGGCTTTAGTCGTCAGCAACGTCTCCGGCCTCTTCCCTGTGACTGAAGCCTGACGCCTAGAGCCTGAACGCAAAAAATTATCGGGAACTTGTCGAGGGGGGTCCTCCAAGTTCCCGATAGCCTCTCGCCGGGCAGAAATCGAGCGCTTCCCCACGCCATACCAGACGGTCGGCGCGAAAAGGTTCTCACAAAATTGAGCAATTCTGATCAGTAAGAGATTTTTGTTACGAATTCGGAACAGGCGCTGGTGAACGCATCAGTTTGCCGGGATCGCAAGCTTGAGCAGAATTCCAGGATTGAGATAAACCCCTTGCCAGCGGATTGCGAGGTGCAGGTGAGCGCCGGTAGCTCGCCCGGTTCCGCCGCTCAGGGCGATGACTTGACCGGGGCGAACTTCGTCACCTTCCTTCACCTTGAACTCGGAAAGGTGCAGGTACAAACTCAGCAAGCCCTGGCCATGGTCGATAACAATGAAATTACCCTCGAAAAACATAGGCTGGGCGAGCACGACGACGCCGCGGCCGATCGCGCGCACGGGGGTTCCGGCAGGGACGGCATAATCCAAACCCTCGTGCCGGCTTTGGACTTCGCCGTTGAAGACGCGCTCGGTCCCGAATACGTCTGAGATCGGAGCGGAAACTGGAGGGGTGAAAGAGCCTGACCAAAGCCTTTGCGCGCTCACGGCAGAGAAGATCTTCTGCTTTTCGTTTTTATCAAGCGCAATTGCTGCCAGCTGTGTCTGGCTGGGCTCGGTGAACTGCTTGGCGACTTTGACGGTGATTTTTGGGTATACGGCTTTTGTCACCCTGATCTCTTTTTCTATTTCACGAGTGCTTCCATTGGCAAATTTTTCCGTAACACGAAGCGCATAGGTTCCCGGCAGAGTTTGCAACGAAATTCCGGCCAAGGCATACCAGGATTTTTCGCGGGCAGCGGGGAAGAATGTGAGTTCGTGGCCCAGCCAAACTCCGCTGATGGATTTAACGTTGCGGGCGGCCGGGATGCGGAACAGAACCGGCGACCCGTTCGTCAATTTGAGCGGGTGCCACTGTATGCTTGCGTTCTCCGCCAGCAGAGAGCTACTGCACGTAGTGAGCAACAGGAACAAAAAAGGTGGTAGTGCTCTCAACCTATTCATATCAAATTTCCGCCGATCATTAACCAAATAGTAATCAGGAAATTCCTGTATGGCAAAAAGCCAGCGGCTACACGACTATGAAACGATAATGCCACTCGCCCGCCGTCCTGTTCTCAACTTTTCTCATGGTCCTGGATCGGATGTGAAAGACTCTGCCGAGGAAAGACTTCCGCAGGACTTGGCGCCGCAAGCCGTCAAGGATGACAAACTGGCCGCAGCTTTTGAGCAGGCCGAGGCGAGCAGACGGGAACGAATGAAGATCGAAGAGCAACTGCGGGCGGCGAATGAGCAGCTGGACCAGCGAATTCAGGAGCGTACCTCCGAGCTGACGCGCGCGAACGAACGGCTGCAGCGGGAAATTGAAAAGCGAATGCAGACCGAAGAGATGTTGCGCAAGCTCTCGGCGCGCATTCTCACATTGCAGGACGAGGAACGCCGGCGCCTGGGCCGGGAGTTGCACGACAGCGCCGGACAAATGCTGGCCGCGCTTCACATCAATCTGGGAGTAATTGCCCAGCGCACGCAGCACGATCGCGTGCTGGCAGCCAAGGTCGCCGATACGGCTGCTCTCGCCGATCAAGTTATCTGTGAAATCCGAACGCTTTCTTACCTTCTGCATCCGCCCATGCTCGATGAGGCGGGCCTTGCGAGCGCGGTTGAGTGGTACGGGCGGGGTTTCAGCGAGCGCAGCAAAATTGCGGTAAAGATCACGATTGATCCGGACCTGCCTCGCTTTCCCATGGAAGTGGAGACCGCGATTTTTCGCATCATTCAGGAATCGTTGGTCAATATCCATCGTCATTCTGGCAGCCGTACTGCGTGCATTGTTTTGAGAGCCAACGCGACCGGAGCCGCGCTAAGCATTCGCGATGAAGGTTGTGGAATTCCCCCGGAGACTCTGAAGAATTTTGAGGAAGGCGCTGCCAACATCGGCGTAGGAATCGGCGGCATGCGCGAGCGAGCGCGGCAGCTGGGCGGCTCAATTGACATTCGAAGCGCAAATCCAGGGACGCTGCTGGAAGTTCGGATTCCGGCGCTGAAGTCCGCCGCTCTGGCAGGCATTAAACGCGAAGCAGCGAGTTGAAGTTCTCAGCATCGCTTGGTTTTCCCCCAATCCACTGTGCTAGTATTTACCGCGCCAAATGCTGCATCGGAGCGGTCAGGTTTCACCGGGCGCAAGTTGCTCACCATAGTCGAACGAGATGAAAGATACTTTGGGAGTCCTGCTGGCAGGCGGCGCAGGGGAGCGTCTTTATCCTCTGACTCGCGACCGCGCCAAGCCCGCCGTCACCTTCGGCGGCATTTATCGCATTATTGATATCACCCTTTCCAACTGCATCAATTCCGACCTGCGCCGGGTCTACATACTTACGCAATACAAAGCCCTCTCGCTGAACCGGCACATTCGCGAAGGCTGGAACATTGTTGCCCGCGAGATGGGCGAGTTCATCGAGGTGCTTCCCCCGATGAAGCGGGTGAGCGATCAGTGGTATCAGGGCACGGCCGACGCCGTTTATCAGAACATTTATTCGATCGGCTCCGAGCAGCCGCGTTATGTGCTCGTTCTTTCCGGTGATCACATCTACAAGATGAATTACGACCTCATGCTGCGCCAGCACATCGATTCGGCTGCCGATGTGACACTGGCCACGATTCAAATCGATCCGACCGAAACCTACCGCCTGGGCGTGGTTTCCGTCGATCCCGATAACCGGGTGACTGGATTCGAAGAGAAGCCCACATTCACCAAGATTCGCGTTCCGGGAAACCCTGAGAAAGTTCCGGGCTCGATGGGTGTGTATCTTTTTAATACTGACGTCCTGATTCCGGTTTTGCTCAAAGATGCCGAGGACGAGCGCTCCGGACACGATTTCGGCAAAGACATTCTGCCGAAGATGATTGATGACTACCGTGTTTACGCCTTCGACTTCGTGGACGAGAACAAGAAAGAAGCTCTTTATTGGCGGGACGTGGGCACGCTCGAAGCGTATTACGAAGCCAACATGGATGTAGTTTCGGTTTCTCCAGTTTTCAATTTGTATGACGAAGCCTGGCCGATCCGCACGCATCAGCGGCAGTATCCGCCGGCAAAATTCGTTTTTGAAGAGCCGGGTCGCACCGGGCAGGCGTTGGATTCCATCGTTTCAGCGGGATGCATTGTTTCAGGTGGGACCGTGCGCTACAGCGTGCTTTCGCCCGATGTACGCGTGAACTCTTATACCGAAGTTGATTCGAGCATTCTGTTTTCGCACGTCAACGTAGGCCGCCATTGCCGAATCCGCCGCGCCATTATCGATCGGGATGTGCACATTCCGGAAGG
>DATIYR010000343.1:0-7361 GCA_035517535.1 Terriglobales bacterium | reverse complement strand
CTGGTCATCGAAGCGGTTCCCGAGGAGATGGAATCGAAGATCGAGATTTTTACTCTCCTCGATAAGATCTGCCGGCCAGGAACAATCCTCGCCTCCAACACCTCTTCGCTGAGCATCACGGAAATTGCCAGTGTTACCTTTCGTGCAAACAAATGCGTCGGCATGCGCTTCTTCAATCCCGTCCACAAAATGAAGCTGCTCGAAGTTGTTCGCGCGCTCGAAACCGACGATGAAACAACTTCGGCTGCCGTTGGCGTCGGCCGAAGGATGGGTAAAGAAGTCATTGTGACTAAGGAATCCCCGAACTTTGTTGCCAGCCGTATGCTTGCCAATTGGCATTGATTAATTGACAAACTGGCAAGACCGCAATATCATAAACATATGGCTCAGTCTGACAAAATCGCCTCCGGCCATTTGCCGGGCAAAACCCTCGGTCTGCACGCGCACAGTTCCGGAGAACTCATCCGGCAGGTCGGCCACGGTTTTTCATTTGCATCTATGCAGGCGCTTGAGTCGCGGTCAGGTATATCGCTTTCCGAAATCGCCTCGCTAATCGGCTTGCCTCCGCGCACCTTTGCCCGGCGCAAGGCGTCGGGCCGTCTATCGTCAGATGAGTCAGAGAAGTTGCTGCGGCTTTCCACCGTCTTCGAGCATGCGGTTGAGCTGTTCGAAGGAGATCGCGCCGGGGCGCTGAGATGGCTTACTACGCCGAAGAAGGCGCTGGATAACGAAACGCCGCTCACCTACTCACGCACCGAGGTGGGTGCTCGCGAAGTGGAGAATCTGATCGGGCGCCTCGAACACGGAGTTTTTGCTTGAGCCTGACCGCTTGGAGAATCACCAAGCGCAAGTACGCGAAGTCGGCTTTTAGCGGAGGCGGCGCGCGCAAGTTCGGCGGCCGCTGGAACAGCCCCGGAACCGCAATCGTATATACCGCCGAGACGCAGTCTCTCGCCGTCCTCGAAATGCTCGTTCATCTCGAGGCCACGGAACTCCTTCAGCAATATGTTTTGATCGGCGTAGAAATCGAAGAGTCTCTGGTTCAAGATTTGGATCGGTCACGATTGCCACGAAACTGGCGAGCCGAGCCGGCTCCCATCGAATTAAGAAATTTCGGCGACGAATGGATTGCGATCGGCAGTTCTGTCGTGCTTCGGGTCCCGAGCACTCTTGTTCCCGCGGAGAGTAATTTCCTGCTCAATCCCGCTCATTCCGATTTTCAAAAGTTGATCATCGGCGAGCCCATTTCATTCGCCTTTGACGAACGCCTCGCTCGACCTGCTCGTGCCTCTGGGGCGAACTGAACTTTTATTTCTGAGAACGCGTATTTATGAAAGGATGCCGGAGGGAAGTTGAGACCTCTCACCGGAATTCGACCCCTGCTGTCTCCCCGGCGGCAGGGGAGTTTTGCAACTCAATGGATAACGATTGCTAGTAGTGATACTTTGCCTGAAGAAAATCAACGCGAGAGCCACTGACGCGATAGACCAATCGGTGCTCCTGGGTGATGCGACGTGACCAGCAGCCCGCCAGAACATACTTGAGCGGTTCCGGCTTACCGATCCCGTTGAATGGATCCCGAAGGACCGCTTCGATCAAGTCCAATACCCGTAAAGCTACGCGTCTGTCGGATTCAATCCAGGCACGTAGGTCTTCACGAAATTGAAGTTGAAAAACAGCTTCGAATTTCAATTGGTCCTACAGTCCCATTTCTTTGCGCAGCTTGTCGAGTGATTGCGGCTTATGCTTACCGCGTTTCGCGGCTTGCAGCGCGGCCAAAAGCCTCTCAGCGTTCTTCGGTGAACGCAACAGGTGGGCGGTTTCCAACAAACCAGAGAGTTCGTCGGCAGGGATCATTGCCACCGGCTTGCCACGTTTTCTGCGCACGATGACGACTTCGCGATCGTTAACTATGCGGTCCATTACCGATGCCAGATTTTCGCGCAAACTGGTATAGCTTGTTTCAACCATATTTTAATTGTACAGCATTCCTGTACGTAAGACAAGCACGTCGCGAAACACCTGCGCAGTCATCGCCCGGCTTTAATCTCTTCGCGCTTTTTAGCCGATTCCAGTGGACGCACGGGCTCGGTCATCCGCGCGGGATCAAGGATTTCTTTGATCTCCTGCTCGCTCAGCAGTTTCTTTGCGCGCGCGATCTCGATGATCGAGCGTCCACTGGCCACGGCTTCTTTGGCGATCTCTGCCGCTTTGGCATAACCGATGTACGGATTCAGCGCGGTTGCCAACGAAACCGTCGCCTGCACATAGAAATTGCAACGTTTCTCGTTTGCCGTAATGCCGGCGATGCATTTCTCCGTGAGTTGCCGCAGCATGTTGGTGAGAATGGTGATCGACTGCAGAACGCTGTAGGCCATCGTCGGCATCATGACATTGAGTTCCAACTGGCCGGCCTGCACCGCCATTGCGACCGCCACATCATTTCCAACAACTTGAAATGAGACCATGGCCGCCAGCTCCGGAATAACCGGATTGATTTTTCCAGGCATGATTGAAGACCCCGGCTGCAAAGCGGGCAAATTAATTTCGGCAAAGCCTGTATTCGGCCCAGAGGAGAGCAGGCGCAGGTCGTTCGAAATGCGGATCACTTCGAGCGCGAGATTGCGCAACGCAGATGACACCGACGCCATCGCGAGGTTCGACTGCATGGCATAGCGCATGTCGTCAACCGGAACGAGTTTCTGCCCGGAGATGCGCGAAAGATTTTTAATCGCTTTCTCGCGATAATCCGGATGCGTATTAATTCCCGTGCCGACGGCCGATCCGCCGAGGCCGAGTTCGCGCAGGAGTTCCGACGCAACGCCAATTGCAACCGCAGCACGCCGGATTGTCCCGGCGTACGCATTGAACTCCTGTCCCAGCCGCATGGGAACGGCATCCTGCATGTGCGTGCGGCCGGATTTCAGAATTCCGTGAAATTCCTTACCTTTCTTTTCAAGCGCCGCGGCCAGCGAATCCAGGACCGGATAGAGCTTTTCCAATTCGAGTAACGTCGCCAACCGCATTCCTGTCGGAAACACGTCATTCGTGCTCTGGCCGTAATTCACGTGGTCGTTGGGATGGATCTTCGAGTAATCGCCGAGCGCGCCGCCTGAGATCTCAACCGCACGGTTGGCGATGACCTCATTGGTGTTCATGTGAAAGCTGACGCCGGCTCCGGCCTGAAAAACGTCAACCACGAATTCCTTATTCCATTTTCCTTGCTGCACCTCGCGCGCGGCTTCAATGATTGCATTCGCAGTTTTCTCATCGATCAGCCCGAGTTCGCGGTTCGCCTCCGCGGCGGCCTCTTTCACCATTCCGAGGGCGCGAATCAGCGTGGAATGCGCGCGCACTCCGGAGATGGGATAATTTTCGACCGCACGCGCGGTCTGAATTCCGTAATAGACGTCTGCGGGGATTTCTTTGGTTCCAAGCGAGTCTTTTTCGGTGCGGGTTGCGGCCTGGGTGAGAGTAGCCATGAGTTCTCCTGATGAACAGGAAATTATAGCGGTGATGGTCGGGTCGAGTGCAGTTTGGGGCCCGAACAAAATTCACTGGCTCTCGGACTCATTGAAAAAAACTCAAGGTGATTTGCAAACCAGTGAAACCTGGTGGCCGGAAGCGGAGTTGAACCACTGCGCCCTTGCCTTGGCAATCTCCTCAGTGTTTCAGCGGCACTGCGTATACCTGAAGATAATCGCGTGTGAGAAGAGCAATAGAGTCCGCTTCAGGCGATAACGCGAAGCTCTGACTGATCGGCACTGGAGATGCGGTACGGGTAGAGAACTTGGGTTGCACTTCACTGCGATCATAAACTTCAATCCGCGCACTCTGCAGATCAGTCCCCAGAAAGGAAGCGCTTCCTGCGAGAGATTTGTTGGCGGTGGTAATGCTCACGGCGAATGCCTGACCATTCGTGCTTGCAATTGCTGCTTGTTCTATCTCGGGCGAAGCCGACCATCCCTTAAGAATCGATTTTCCGTCCTGTCCCACGATCTTGTACCACTTTCCAGTGTTCAAGCGGTCGCAGCCTACGACAAACAAAAGGTCGGGATACAAAGTACGGACCTGAGGCACACACGGAGAATTAAGTTGTGCCAAAACCGTTCGTTGTTTGTTCCAGGTATTCTCGACCACCCGCCAACGGTCTTTGCTGTTGCTGACGCTGTAAATCCTGATTTCACCGTAGTCCGACAAAATCGGCCACGGGTCGCGCGAAGATCGTGTGACCGAAGCCAGCACGCGGAAATTAGCGTCCAACACTCTTAACTGCACGTCTTCTTCGGGCTCGCGACTTTCCGCTTCCCGTAACGCCTCATGCACATCCGGGGTGTGGCGCTCATGGATCACCCCGACCGCGATATACGTTCCCGATGGCGACACGCGAACAAAGTCGAGCGGACCTTCGAGCGAAAGCGTGTGTTCCACTTCCATGCCTGGGCCGTACATCCGAAGTTCTCGACCTGTATGTACTAACAGTTTTTCCGGTCCGGCCTGCCACAAATATTGATTGTTATCCAGAACGCGCCAGTCCAAGCGTTTTGCAACCTTCAAGGTCCGCAAGTCAATGAGCTCGGCACGAATCGTTCGCAGGTTTGCAAGCGTTTCATCATTTCGGGGAACGAGTTTGTGCGGATTGAACGTAAACAGCAGTTGTTGCTCTCCCAGATACGCAAGTGCCGCATCGTGATCGAAGGCGCCAAGTTCCCGGTTCAGGCGGGGAGCGTATCCGAAGTTAGACAATGGGATTTCAGCAATCGCCTTCCCATCGTTTACGCTGGGTACAATTTGATCCACATGGCATCTAGGAGGTTCGCAAGTTTCAGTTTCATCAATGAAGCTGGGCTCTTTGTTCGCCACGATGGCGGGTGATCCGGGCGTGGAGGTGGTCGCAGGGCGCGATGGTTGTGCCAGAGTTGTCACTCTGATACTTGGAACCAGCACCAGCTGCGATCCAGCTTCAAGACGCACATTGTGTTTGATGGAAGACAGGATTGAGCTTCCTTCCGGACCACTCCCCACGCTAAGCTTCAAATCCCCCAGTCCGACCACCTCTCCTGGCTTCACCGCCTTTGGCGCTTTCGATTCTCGTGGCTCCTGGAAGACAGTTGCCGCCGCTGACGACACGCTTCTCAACCCGCCGTTGACCCCCAGCCCGACTGCATCGGCCAGAGGCGGCGTTCTGTCGTCTCCGTATACATCGAGCTCTGGCTCAGGTTTAAGAACCGCGGCTAAGGTCAGCGGCAGTGGTTTCATCTGTTGGCTGGCACAGCCGGCTTTATCGAAAACGATGCCCAGTTCAGATGCGCTCACATTTTTCGATCTTTTCTTAGCCACCACCACTTGCCCTTGCAGGATTGCTCCGGCCCGAAGAGGGCAGTCCTTGTCTTTCCATTCGATCTTCACCTTGGCAAGAACCAAAGTTCCAGCCGTGACACGACTCGTGTCAATTGCTTTGATCAGTTCGGCTTGTACAGGAGCAGGAGGAGCCTCGGCGGCAAGCGTGCTCAGACTAAACGCAACGAGTATCAGGCAAGAAAAAACTTCAGCGACCTGTGTGCGGTTCCGGACCATGTCGCGCGAAAGCTTCATTTGATTTCGCAGTTTGTTTGCCGCCGGGCCTGATCGCGGCCTTTGAATTGTACCCCAGCGAAATCTCAGCCAGCTCTACCACCGCGGAGTGGCCACGCGCAGCACGCTCCACTAAGGCCTGGCTGCGCCAGTCTTGCCGATACCTCTCGAAAAATCTCTATGTCACTCAGTTGAACGAGAAAAAGGCGGAGGAAAGGCGCGAAATCTTGTTCGATCACAAATGCGCGTTAAGAACTCTTTCAGTAGAAGAACAACCAATGTGATCGTTCGATGTTCATCCTTCCCGCCGCGCGTCTTTCCCAGATGAACCTTCCTTGCGAACCTTTTTCCGCGCACGCTTTCGTGCCAAAGCCTGTTTCACTCGACGCTTTTCGCCCGGTTTTAGGTAAAAGGAGTGACGTTTCACTTCTTTAATGATGTCTTCCGTCTGAACCTTACGCTTGAATCGACGAAGCGCGTTCTCTAAGGATTCGCCTTCTTGCAATCGAACTTCTGCCACGCTTACCCCCTTTAATAGTTTTGATCAATGAAGCGAATGCAATGCGGTTCCACTTCAGCGCCCTTCATGAGGTCACTCCGACGAACGCCGGCACTCATGTTTTTCAACCACTCAGAAAGGATTGCGATCATTAGAAAACTCCTGCCACGGGAGATCCCTCTCCAAGACTGTGAGTTCGTTGGATTCGGCGAGAAAGAGTCTTCAGGGTTGGAGACTGCTGCTCCGCCATCTTGCGTCCTCTTGAAACAACGTGTCGTCGCCGACCATCAGTTGCACAAGAGACCGCTGCATCAGAAGCAACAGAAAGATGTGTAAAAGACAATTGAAGAGTATCACCCCTGCGACTCTCTGTACACCGGACCCCTAACTTTGCAGGGACGGAAGCATCATTCTTACTTTCGAGATCAACTCCAGCGGACCGTCGAGCTTGTGCAATCCGTAATCGGGAGGGTTGTCCAGCGGAATATAGGCGCTTCCGGTAACCACCAGGATAGGCAGCGTTTTGCTGCGTTTTCTCAATTCGCAAGCTAGAGTGGTTGCCGAATTTGTACCTAAAAGGTGGTCGGTTACGACAATATCCACCCGCCGGCTGCTCAGTATTTCGAAGGCTTGCTTTGCCGTGAATGCGGTTACTACGAGGAAACCGGCGCCTTCTAATACCTGCTTGCGCAGCGCCAAGGCCAAATTGTCGTCATCCACGCAAAGAACGGTCGGATGCGCTGTTTTCACGGAGGCGATCACCTCGAACCGGTCCCACTTTCAGGAAATCTTACTGGGCGACGCCCCAAACGGGTCAGTGCGACGGCGACGAAGAAAGGATGCTTCGAAACTATGCCTTCTGGCGAGAGAGTCAATACAGCGAATACTGTACGCTATCGCACCTTGTTGAGTTCGGTTTTGCACATTGTCGACTCTCGAAATCCAATGTACGAAAAAAAGTCCTCTACATCATTCAAATGCGCGTACACTGCGGGAGTAGGAAGTCTCTTCTAGCAACTTGCCGCCGCGCTCCCTTTACGGGTGACGGTTCCTTGCGAAATCAGACAGCGTTCCGCTGGACAAGGAGCCGCCAATGGCGCAAAAACTTCCCGTTCGTGTCCCTTTCGCAAAACCTCCCACCGACGGCAGTGGAAGCGCGATTCGCAACCAAATGCGTCAACTCGCAAAATGGGAAGTGGAGTGACGTAATGTTCGTCGGAATCCTAGAAAGGCGACCGCCCATGCTTAAGCAAGTAATCGCATCTCTTCTCAGGCATTCCGCTGAACT
>DATIYR010000342.1:0-5337 GCA_035517535.1 Terriglobales bacterium | reverse complement strand
GGCCGCATCGATGGACGACTGGTTTTCGTCTTTGCACAGGATTTTACGGTGTTCGGCGGATCGCTCTCCGAGTCAAATGCCGCCAAGATCGTCAAGATCATGGATACCGCCGCGCGCGTCGGCGCTCCGGTCATCGGCCTGAACGACTCCGGCGGCGCGCGAATCCAGGAAGGGGTGGTCTCACTCGCCGGTTACGCAGATATTTTTCTGCGCAACACACTTTACAGCGGAGTCGTTCCGCAGCTCTCGGCGATTATGGGGCCGTGCGCGGGCGGTGCGGTGTATTCGCCGGCTATTACTGACTTCATCGCTATGGTGAACCATACCTCGTATATGTTCATCACCGGGCCGGACGTGATTAAAACCGTGATGCACGAAGATGTCACCAAAGAGCAGCTCGGCGGCGCGCAGACGCACAATGAGACTTCGGGCGTCGCGCACTTTCTCGCGCACGATGATGCCGAATGCCTCTCCATGCTGCGCGAGCTGCTCAGCTTCATTCCGTCGAACAATCTCGACGATCCGCCACGAAGGCCGTGCACTGATCCCATCGATCGTGCCGACGCCGCACTTGATACCATTGTGCCCGCGCAATCCAATCTTCCCTACGACATCAAAAACGTGATCCGCGCAGTGATCGACGAGGGGGATTTCTTCGAAGTTCACGAGCACTACGCAAAAAACATCGTCGTAGGATTCGCGCGTATGAACGGCCGCTCGGTGGGGATCGTCGCCAACCAACCGGCGGTGCTGGCTGGAACGCTGGACATCAACGCATCGGTGAAAGGCGCGCGCTTTGTGCGCTTTTGCGATTGCTTCAACATCCCGCTGATTACGTTTGAAGATGTGCCGGGATTTTTGCCCGGTACGCAGCAGGAGTACGGCGGAATTATTCGCCACGGCGCGAAATTACTTTTTGCATTTGCCGAGGCCACAGTTCCCAAGCTCACTGTGATCACGCGCAAGGCGTACGGCGGAGCATATTGCGTCATGGCTTCGAAGCACATTCGCACCGACGTGAACTATGCCTGGCCGACGGCAGAAATCGCCGTCATGGGTCCCGAAGGCGCAGTCGATATCGTTTACAAGCGCGAACTGGAACGCGCGGCGAATCAGTACGCGTCAGAGCCGGAGCGCTCTGCCGCCCGTGAACAAATTCGCAAAGAGAAGGTTGACGAGTTCCGCGAACGCTTTGCCAATCCGTACGTCGCCGCCGAACGCGGATACGTTGACGCCGTCATCCAGCCGCGCGAGACGCGCAAGAAATTGATCCAGGCGCTCGAAATGCTCGAAACCAAGCGCGACAAAAATCCGCCGAAGAAGCACGGGAACATACCGCTGTAAAGCTGTACGCGCCACACCTCAGGAGCTATTTACCGATAATGCTATTAGCAATTTTTAGACCCGTTATCGCACTCCGCGTATTTCCGGCAGCGAATAGCAACAAGAAGAGTAGGGAACCGGTGGAGTTGTAGAGAGGAAGTGGGGAGCTAACTGCTTTGAATTCAGTTTCGAGTCGTCGAATTATGAATGCCGTGATATTGCGGAAGTCTACGGTTTTCCGGACGATTTCGATCTGCTCAGCAGAGTCGAATAGCGATGGGAACGAGGCCGTTTCGTAGAATGCGTTCTCCCATTCGTGGGTACCGAACACGCCGTCGAGGCATTCAGCCCATTTTCTAGGAGGTTTGCGGTCTCGGATCAGCATTCTGTTTATTGCGGAATACGGGAAGAGAACCCATAAGTCCACCGCACCAGTTCTACCCAAAGCCGAGATGGCTTCCCATTTCACTGACGCTCCGAACGGGTCAAGAAACACGACCGCGCGACTTCGTTGTGTATCCAAGTTTTCGCACCATTGCAGCAAGGCCTTGTTGGCGTTCTCCTGCACGATCCGGATCTTCTTCGATGGATAATTTTGCGCAACTGTTCGGAGTTCCCGGCACTTGTTCGCGCTCTTTTCAATAAATACATATTCGTCGAAGGCGGGATACACTTCGAGAGCTCTCCTGACACTACCCTTTCGAAATTCCTCATCGCTCTCGCGTATTCCAGGAATAAATTCAGCAAGGCCGCCAAGCTCCGGCCTGTGAAGGGTGCCGGTGCCGGCAAAGGCATCAACGTAGCTTATGGAGTAATACCGAGCCCGCGGGTTTTGCTTGAAAATCCTTGTGTATGCCTTAGGTATTTGCTGAGCGCTGCAAGTTTCTCTTGGGTCCACGACCCTCCGAATTCAATTTGCCGAGTCACGGAAGAGACTTTTTGAATCTCAACATAGGTATCATGGACGCACCCTTTATTAAACAGATAAATGTCTCTCAACTCCCAAATCGAATGGACTGACGCCACCTGGAACCCCGTCCGTGGCTGCACGAAGATTTCTCCGGGCTGCAAACACTGCTACGCGGAGACCTTTGCAGAGCGGTTCCGCGGAGTGAAGGGACATCCTTACGAGCAAGGCTTCGATCTGCGGCTCGTTCCAGAAAAGTTGACTGAGCCTTTTAGTTGGCGTTCGCCCAAACTGGTGTTCGTTAACTCTATGAGCGATCTTTTTCAGCCGGGCGTCTCCGACGCCTACGCTGAAGCAGTCTCGCAAGTCATGGCGAGTGCGAATTGGCATACGTATCAGGTGCTTACAAAAAGGGCCAACAGACTAAATGAGCTTTTGAACCGACGTCTCCGCTTTGCGACGGAACAGCCTCACATTTGGTGGGGAGTCAGTGTTGAAGATCGAAAATATGGACTGCCACGAATTGAATTCCTGAAAGACACGCCAGCCGCAGTTCGCTTTCTTTCAATCGAACCTCTCTTAGAAGATCTCGGTGAGTTTGACCTTAGCGGGATCAGCTGGGTCATCGTTGGTGGTGAAAGCGGCCCGGGCGCTCGTCCGTTAAAAAAAGAATGGGTGGTGTCAATCCGCGAGCAGTGCAAATCTGCCGGGGTTCCGTTCTTCTTTAAACAGTGGGGCGGGGTAAGAAAGTCGCACTCTGGCCGAAAGCTGGAAGGACGAACGTACGATGAATACCCGACCAGAATCCTAGCCGAGGTTCCGGACAAATCGACGTGTCTGGAGCTCGCAAGAGAATTTTTGAGATCTACTCGCAGAAGTTTAGGTTCGCTGAATCTCACACCTGCGACGATTTAGGTCTTCGCGACTTACTGCAGATGGAACCTCTCGTTCATCAATCTTTGCAGTCTCGGCTTGTAGAGTATGTCGTAGGCGAGTTCTTTATCGGGAAACATGGCGAGGGCGGCGCGCTTGGTTCCGGCGCAAAGTTCGGAGGCTTCCTCGATAGTGAGATTCGGGTCCTGGCTGATGACCGACATCACCATGTTGACGATAACTTGTAAGCGGCGAATCTTCTGCGCCTCGCTCAAATGCGCGTCTTCCAAACGGGCTCTCCCCGGCAATCCGCGCGGCGAACGGAATGCCGCTAAAAATTAGATGTGCCGCTCAAATCCGACGTTGCGCTATTGTGCGCAGGATGGCTAAGTAGAATCAACACACTTCGGTCACTAGTAAGGTTCGCGTAAAGGCCCCCGGTATGTCCGGGCAGCGAAGCTCGTGCCTGGCAACGACTTCTAGGCCACATCCTGCAAATAGCAGAAATCATCTGTGCGCGTACACTAAACCCCGCATCTATAATCGCTTTGGAGGAAACCAAATGGCCGCCAATCCCAAGCCTGATCCCAACGAGAAGCTGGTCCGGGTGTTCGAGGCCGAACAAGAGTCGGAAGCGATGGTCGTACGTGGATTGTTGGAGTCGCAAGGGATCGATTGCGATGTCGCTCCGATCGACCTCGCACAAGATGTGTTCCCGGTAGGCGGCGTCATGATTGTGGTCCGCGAAGAAGATGCCGCGCGCGCGACCCAGGTTATCGAAGAATATCGCCGGACTCCGAAAGAAGAGGCGGAAGAAGAAGCCGAAGAAACGCCAGGTGAGGGTGCCGGGTCAGGCGAGGAAGATATCAACGAAAAACCGTGACTTGTGGAGTACGGCTTTTTCCGTCGAAAAGAAAGCTGGTCGCGCCGTTCATGTCCGTCCGGTAAGTAATTACATGTGCGTGCTGCAGGCGTTCGAGTACCTCGGCGCGCGGATGATGATAGACATTTCTAAATCCCACCGAAATGACTGCGAACTCGGGCTTAACCGCGGCCAGGAGCGAATCCGCTGTGGAACTCGCGCTTCCGTGATGAGCAACCTTCAGCACCTCGGCTGAAGGATCTCCCTGCTCAATGTATTTTTCCGTGGGCTTTTCCGCATCGGCTTCGAGCAGTGCCGAGTTCTTGCCGTATGTCACTTTCATCACCAGCGATTCGTCATTACGGCGAGAGTCATTCGCGGCCCCGCCAGGAGCAGGAGCGAGCACTCGAATGACCGTTCCGCCGTAAGAAAAAGCGTCACCAGCGTTGTGATATTCAATTCGCATCCCGAACTCGCGCGCTTCGGCCAGAAGCTTTTGGATTTCATCCGGTGGTATTCCCTCCGGCAGCCAGAGTTCACGTGGATGAAAATTGGAAATTACAGCAAACATTCCTCCCATGTGGTCGGCGTGCGCGTGAGTGAGAGCGACCGCGTCAAGCTGCGAGATTCCGCGAGACCACAGATAAGGTGAGACCACGTCTTCGCCGATGTCGAGCTGCGAGTGTGTCCAGAAAGGCAAACCTCCGGCATCCACCAGCACTTTGCGGCTTTGCGGAGTAACGAGCAGGATCGAATCGCCTTGCCCGACATCAATGGCGGTCATCTCGAGAATGCCCGCGCGAATATTCTCGCGGGGTGGAAGTAGCCAAATCCAAAGCGTGCTTGCCGCAAGCAACAGAACGCCACCTACAGCGAGAGCACGCTGGCGGCGAACCAGAATTGTGCATACAAGAATCGCCGCGCCGGCAAACAAAATCGCGCTGAAGCTCGGCGTCGGAACACGAATATCAGCCAATCGCATTCCGCCCAGCCATTTCACCGTGCCGGCGATTCCTTGCAACGCAAATCCGGCGATCAGCGCGGGGATTTTTGCGAGGGCGAGAGAAAAATAGCCGATGCAGATCGCCATCACGGCTGTTGGCATTAGTAATTCGAGAAAAGGAATCACGAACAAATTTGCGGGCATGGCAACCGAGGTGGCGCGGTGGAAGTAATACGCCATCGGCAAAGCGAGCCCAAGTTGCAGGACCGCGGACATGATCACCAATTCGAGAAAACCGAACACCAAGCGAGGCCCAACCAGCGCGATTGTTCGCGCAGTCCGGCCGGGAAAGATCAACGCAAGGCGATTCAGGAGCAAGCGCAGATCGAGACGAAATTGGGCAATTTTGGGCGGGAGCACGCGGTCGTA
>DATIYR010000341.1:0-5475 GCA_035517535.1 Terriglobales bacterium | reverse complement strand
AATTGCGAGGCAAACGTGCGATTGTAGCAGCTTTGGGAGGGGCATTGTCATTGCACTGTCATTGTTCGCGACGGCCGACACTTCACCATTTAAATTGACGCGCACCCATGAAAGAGGTGAGCAGGCGGCACTATAATTCCGAGTTCACTTGCAGGAGGTGCACGCTTTGGCGCAGGCAAATAGCTTCGAAAATGTTCAGCCGGGAATCTCGCGGCGGAGTCTTTTGCGGAATACGGCGCTCGGAGCAGCGAGTGCGACGATTGCGCCTGCGCTTTCCGCGGGGCGCGTGCTGGCTTCTACGGAGCCGAGCGCATCAGCGGTGAAGCCGTTTGAGTTTGATGAGGCGACGATCGGCGATCTTCAGAGACGGATGAACTCGGGTGAGATTTCAGCGCGAGCGTTGACCGAAGCGTATCTGGCGAGAATCAGCGAAATTGATGAGGACTGCAGCCGGACCGGATGCGCCGAAAAAAAGTTCCCGGGCCTGAACAGTGTGATCGAGGTGAATCCGGATGCGCTCACGATCGCGGATGAGCTTGATAAAGAGCGCAAAGCTAAAGGCCCGCGAGGGGCGATGCACGGAATTCCTGTGCTGATCAAGGACAACATCGACACCGCCGATCGTATGCAGACTACAGCGGGCTCGCTGGCGTTGGTTGGATCTAAGCCAGCGCAGGATTCGGGTGTCGCAAAGAAGTTGCGGGAAGCCGGGGCGGTGATTCTTGGGAAGACAAATCTCAGCGAGTGGGCGAACATTCGCTCCGGTCATTCGACGAGCGGATGGAGCGGGCGTGGCGGCCTGACGAAGAATCCCTATGCGTTGGATCGGAATCCTTGCGGATCGAGTTCGGGATCGGGTGCTGGGGCTTCGGCGAATCTTTGCACGGTGGCGGTGGGAACCGAGACGGATGGATCGATTGTTTGTCCGTCGTCGGCGAATGGAATTGTTGGAATTAAGCCTACGCTTGGGCTGATCAGCCGCGCAGGCATTGTTCCTATTTCTCACAGCCAAGACACCGCCGGGCCAATGGCGCGGACGGTGCGGGACGCGGCCATTTTTTTGGGGGCGCTTGCGGGAAGTGATCCGCGCGATCCGGCGACTGCAGATGCCGACGCAAAAAGGCAGAAGGACTACACGCAGTTTCTCGATCCGAATGGCTTGCGCGGAGCGCGGATTGGAGTGGCGCGGAAATATTTTGGCTTCAGCGATGCGGTCGATGCGCTGATGAATAACTTGATCGCTGAAATGAAGTCGGCAGGCGCGGTGATCGTCGATCCCGCAGACCTGGAGTCTTTTGGAAAATTCGATGATTCGGAATTAACCGTGCTCATGTATGAGCTGAAGGCGGATTTGAATGCGTATCTGGCGACGCGGCCGGATGCGCGGGTCCACAGCTTGGCCGATGTGATCGCGTTTAATGACCAGCACAAAGAGGCCGAGATGCGGTATTTCGGGCAGGACCTTTTTCTGAAAGCACAAGCGAAGGGACCTCTGACCGATAAGGCATATACGGATGCGCTCGCGGCAAACCACAAGTTGGCGCGCGATCAGGGAATTGATGGCGTGATGGACAAATTTCATTTGGACGCTCTGGTTGCACCGACTGGGAGTCCGGCATGGACAACGGATTTGGTGAATGGCGATCATGTGGGCGGCGGGAGCTCGAATGCCGCGGCGGTTGCGGGATATCCGAACATCAATGTGCCGGCGGGATTGATCTTTGGATTGCCGGTGGGAATTTCGTTTTTCGGGAGGGCCTGGAGCGAGCCGACGCTGTTGAAGATTGCGTACGGATTTGAGCAGACAGTGAGGGCGAGGAGAAAACCGGAGTTTTTGGCGACGGCGAAAATCTAAAAGCAGCAACCACGAAGGGCACGAAGGTACACGAAGGAAACCCCTGGGAAGTAGACTCGGGGAATCGGTTCAAAGTCAGTTGGTGCCGTTTACGAACCTAGAAACTTAACCACGATGGGCACGAAGGTGCACGAAGGAAAGCCTAGGAAGCAGACTCGGGGAATCGGTTCAAAGTCAGTTGGTGCCGTTTACGAACCTAGAAACTTAACCACGATGGGCACGAAGGTACACGAAGGAAAATTCCCTAGTAAGCAAGCTCAGACAATCTGTTCAGCGCCAATTGGTGCCGTTTACGAACCTAGAAACTTAACCACGAAGGGCACGAAGGTACACGAAGGAAACCCTAGGAAGTAGACTCGGGGAATCGGTTCAAAGCCAGTTCGTGCCGTTTACGAAGCGCTTGATTCCCTCCTTCAAGTGAACGACGTTGAAGTTGATCAGCAAGCCGATAGATTTGCCACTTAGCTTGAGATAAGAGATCAGCTGGGCGTGGTGTACGGGGGAGACTGCCTCTACCGATTTGATTTCAACGATCACAATATCTTCGACCAGTAGATCGATTCGATAGCCGAGGTCGAGTTTTACTCCGCGATAGACGACTGGCAGTCCGACTTGTGTGGCGGAGAGATACCCTTCGGTTCTGAGTTCATGCTGAAGGCATGCAGTGTAAGTACTCTCAAGCAGTCCCGGTCCGAGTTCGGTATGAACTCGCATCGCGGCGGTAATAATGACATGGCTGACGGCTTGTGCAGTCAGTTTTCTTACCGGAGCGGTGGCCATGGGCTTTCATATTCGACGTTGCTCGATTCGAGCACAAGGCCGGACATCACACACCTTCGGCATTTTTGCTGAGGATTTTTTGAAAATATTAACCACAAAGGACACGAAGGTACACGAAGGAAGACCTGCGGATTTGAAAAGCATCAACTACGAAGGACACGAAGGTACACGAAGGAAGACCTGCGGGATTTAAAAAGCATTACACCACCAAGGACACGAAGGTACACGAAGGAAGACCTGAGGATTTTGAGAAGCGTCAACCACGAAGGACACGAAGGTACACGAAGGAAGACCCAGCTATTTAAACGGGTGCACTCGCGTTCAGCATTGTGGGCTGAAGATGTCGGAAGGTACGAATGGACGTTCGGACTTCAGCCCCGAACATGGAGACTCCATTCCCCCTTCGTGAACCTTCGTGTCCTTCGTGGTTGATCGATTTTGACTACTCGTACCGCAGGGCTTCGATTGGGTCCAGATTGGCGGCGCGGAAGGCGGGGAACATTCCGCTGACGACGCCGACGAAGGCGAGGATGATCGTCGAGATCAGCAACACCTGCGGGGCCACGATGAGGCGAATGTCACCGGCGTCGGCGTGCTGGGCGAGAGCGCTGTAAAGCGTGAGGGCCGACCGAAAGAGAAACGATGTAGGAAAGCAAAATGCCGCACAGGCCTCCGAGTGCGGTGATGACCATGGCTTCGGCGAGGAATTGAAACAGAATATCTTTCTTGCGCGCACCTAACGCCTTCTCCACACCGATTTCGCGCGTGCGCTGAGTTACCGAGACCAGCATCATGTTCATCAGGCCGACGCCGCCGATGCCGAGCGTGATTGTGCCGATGAATGCGAGCAGGACCTTTAATGCAATGGTGATGATGTTGAACTGATCGAGCTGTTTCTGCGCGTCGAAAATGAAAAGCGCGCGCTCGTCGGTGGGTTTGAATCCGTGCTGGATTGCGAGCGCCTCGCGGATGGTCTTCGTCATCTTGTTGTGATCGAGACCAATGGAATCGAGCCACATGCCGTCGAGATAGTGATTGTCGCGGACTGCGTCCATGGAGTTGTAGGGTGCGTAGACGACGCGGTTGATGTCGTCATCGGCTTCCTGCATGCGAGGTTTGAGAATGCCTACCACGTTGAATACGACCCCGTTGATACGAATCGATTGGCCGAGGGCTTCCATGCCGGAGAAGAGTTTGTCTTTGGCTTCGGAGCCGAGCACCAGGTTATAGGAGTGGCTGAGATTGTCGGCCTGATCGAGCCAGCGCCCCTGGGCAACATCGAGCGCCCAGATGTCGGCCATCGGCGGATCGCAGCCGATCACCTGGAAGCTGAAAGTGCGGTCACCGTTTTGCACGTTTGCACCTTCGAAATGTGCGACACGCGAAAAATGGCGCGCGAGTGGAACCACGTTGCGAAGCACTTCGATATCGTCGTTGGTAAAGCGGATTGGGGTGCCGGCTTTGTTGCCGCCGGCCTGCTGGGAAGTGCGGCCGGGATAAATTCCCACGGCGGTTGCGCCGAATGAATCCCAGATGTTGTGAATGGCGCGATCGAAGCCTTCACCGTAGGCGAGCAGCAGCACAACGGTCGCGATGCCCCAGGCCATGCCGAGCATGGTGAGCAGGGTCTTGCGCAGGTCGTGCCGCATTGCGCCGTAGGCTTCGATGAAAATGTCGCGGCTCATAGGTTCTTATTCTCTCCGCAGGGCTTCGACCGGCTCGAGCAATGAAGCTTTGCGCGCGGGATATAAACCGGCAACGATTCCGGCGAAGGCAAGTGAAGCGATGGCGAGGAATGCCGTCCAGGGGACAAGACGAGGTGTGTCGAATCCTTGCGGTTGAGGCAACATGCCGAGCAAAGCCATGAATCCGGCGGCGCAGCCCATGCCGATGGTTCCGCTCAACAATGTGAGAAATGCGCCTTCGGCAAAAAATTGAAACATAATGCTGCGGTTGGTCGCGCCGAGCGCCTTCCGCAGGCCGATCTCGCGGGTGCGGTCAGCCACGGCAACCAGCATGATGTTGATGATGCCGATTGCACCGAGTCCCAACGTGACCAGGCCCACGCTGCCGAGGAACATGTTCATGGCGTCGAAAATTTTTCCGATGGCATCGACGGTGCGGACGGTGTCCCATTCGTCGTAGGCGTCGGGATTCCTGTAATCGAAGCCGTGGTTGCGGGCGATGATTTTGTGGACTTCTTCTTTCGCGACATCGTGCAAGTCACGCGTGGTGGGTTGGTAATTTAAGAACGAGATGGCATCGTTGAGTTCACCCACGTTCAGCGGAGGAAAATGCTCGTGCATCACGGGGAACGGAATAAACATCTGCAGATTGCGGGTGTTGTTGTCACCGTGACCGACGCGCTTGAGTGTGCCGATCACCTGAAAGCGAATGCCATTGAGCAGAATGGTTGAGCCGATGGCGGGCCAGCCGGGAAAAAGCGTGCGGCGGGCTTCGTCGCCGATGACGACGACGGGGCGCTTCTGAGTGATGTCGAGAGGGTTGAGCCAGCGGCCTTCGTTGATGGGCAAATAGCGAATCTGGTTAAAATCGGCGGGAACACCCATCAGTTGGCCGCTGCTCTGGAAGTAATCGCTGAGCGCGCGAACGTCATTGCGAGAGATGACGGGCGCGGCGAGCTTGACGTCGGGGCAGTTGGCGACGATGTCCTGATAGTCGCGATAAGTAAGGTAATACTGGCGCAGGCTGGTGAAGCTGCCATCCATGGCGGGGACGCGTCCGCCCCAGATGAACATGACGTTTTCGCCGAGTTCATCGAATTGCTTGCGATTGCCGGCGCGAAAACCTTCGCCGAGGCCGACCAGCAAGAGCAGCGA
>DATIYR010000340.1:0-7895 GCA_035517535.1 Terriglobales bacterium | reverse complement strand
GGGATCGGGGCGCTACGATATTTCATGCTGAAATACACGAAACCTTCGGTCATTGCATTCGATTTCGAAGACGCGCTCAGCTTCGAAGGCGAGACCGGTCCCTACGCGCAGTACGCCGTTGTACGGGCGACCAATATTTTTCGTAAGGGCGGCCTGGATCCTGAGAATTTTTCGTGTGACGGAATTGATTTCGAGCGCTTTTTGTCTTCCGTAGAAGAGCGGCCCTTTCAGGGCCGCGAAAGCGGAACCTCTCCGTCGGACGCGGCGCCGAAAGCGCCGCTCTCCGATGCTGACGAACTCTGGGAGCTTTGGCTGGCGGCTTCGAAAACGGCGTACGTCGTCGATCAATGCATCGCGACGACGGAGCCGGCTTATCTGGCAAAACATGTGTTTCAGCTCGCGCAGCTATTCAACACGTTCTATCATCGTCATCCGATCCTCGCCGAGCAGGATGAGCAAAGGCAGAAGTTTCTGCTGGCTACTGCGGGCGTGGTCAGGCGAGAGTTGATTCGCGCGTTAGAGGTCATGGGAATACAAGTGCCGACGGTGATGTAAGTTAGCCACTCTTCCGTCCTGCGATCATCAGACCGCCGCCGACCACCACTAAGACGATCCCGACGACGGGCGGCAGCATATTGTCGTGATGCGTCCTTACACCAAGATGTACATCGCCCGCATCAATCCCGTGTCGCTCCGAATGCCGGACTGGAACAAAGAAAGAAAGAATTCCAAGCACCAGGACAATCAGTCCCACGACAAACAGACCTTTCATTCACACCTCCGTGCATTGATTGGCGAGATTCCCAGACAAAACTCTGCTTTTGCCGAAGCTCAGATGCAAACCGCAGGCTCAACGTTATTCAGGTTCTTGGAAATACATCGGACGAGTTGTAACGGACCAACATACAGTGGAGCTCAGGAGTTTCCGAACTCTCGCGCGAACTCAATCAAGCTTCTCACCGCAATTCCCGACGGTCCTTTGGCGATCCACGGCTTGTTGTCATCCATCCAGGCGGTGCCGGCGATATCGAGGTGGATCCACGGCGTATCTTCGGCAAATTCTTTGAGGAATGCGGCGGCGGTCGAGGCGCCGCCCCAGCGTCCGCCGGTGTTTTGCAGGTCTGCAATCGAGGAGCGCATCATTTCGAGATACTCATCGCCAAGCGGCAAACGCCACATTTTTTCTCCCGCTTCGGAGACCGCCGTCGCAAACTTCTCATACATGTCGTCGTCGCTGGCAAATACGCCGGCGTTGGCATAACCGAGTGCCACCACAACCGCCCCGGTTAGAGTTGCTGCGTCGATCAAATGAGTGCAGCCGAGCTGGCGTGCGTACGCGAGTCCATCTGCCAGCACCAAGCGGCCCTCGGCATCGGTATTGATGATCTCAATCGTCTTGCCCGACATCGAAGTCTGAATGTCACCAGGCTTCTGCGCCTTGCCCGACGGCATGTTCTCCGTGGCGCAGACAATCCCAATCACCTTCACCTTCGGTTTCAGCAGAGCAATCGCCCGCATCACGCCGATCATGGTTGCGCCGCCGGCCATGTCGTATTTCATCTTTTCCATGCCGTCGGCGGGCTTGATCGAGATACCACCGGTGTCGAAGGTGATCCCCTTGCCAACCAGCCCAAGCACGGGCTTCTCCGGCGCGCCCGCCGGTTCATAGCGCATCACGATCAGCGCCGGAGGCTCATCCGACCCTTGCGCCACGCCCCAGAACGCGCCCATTTTTAATTCTTTGATCTTGTCGGCGCCATACACGTCGCACTTGAGTCCGACTTCTTTCGCCATCTCCTGCGCGCGCTTGGCGAGAATCATCGGCGTCATGCGGTTCGAAGGTTCGTTCACCAGTTCGCGCGTAAAATTCTGCGATTCCCCGACGATTCGCGCTTCATCCAGCGCCCGCTGCAGCTTCGCTTGATCTCCGGACGCGACTACGGTCAGCGAATTAACGCTCTGGTCTTTGCGGTCGCTCTTGTAGGTGTCGGAATCAAAATCCCCGACCATGGCACCTTCGACGATCGCCGCAACCGCATTCTCTGCGGCAGTTTGCTCAGGCGCGACGAACGCCAGGCTGCGCACTTTCCTCGGCTTGAGCGCACGCACCGCCGCGCCGGCGATTTTGCGCAACTCTGTCGCGGAAAAGTTTTTGGCCCTGCCACCACCCACCAGCAACAGGCGCTTCGCTTTCAGGCCAGTGGGTTCATGCAACCAGGAAATCTCGAACATTTTTCCGGCGACGTCGCCAGTGGAAATCAGTTCAGCAGCCGCCTGTTGCACAGCTTTATCGGCAGAACAAACGAAAGCGTCGGTTTTGTCTTTTTCGCCCCGGTCGAGAACAACGACGGCGAGGCACTCGGTTTCAACTTGAGCGGGAACAGAAAGAGCGAGTGTGGTCTTCATAGTGGGAATAATTAGTATGAAAGGTAAAGCGCGAATCGCGCAACTGCATTAGAGGTGGTCCACCACGGAGGCACGGAGACACAGAGGCACGGAGAAAACCTGATCGAGTCTGCCAACGCGGATCCGGGTCTGGACAAGTCCTCCAGCCCGAGCAACCCCTAGTTCTAGATTCCTGCGAGAATTCCGTTTCTCCGTGTCTCCGTGGTGGAAAAGTGATCAGTCCCGATTCGAAACTTCGGCTCCGGATTTTTGCGCCCTACCCAATCAAAACTGCTATATTTGTCCAAATCTAGCCAACTGATCCCAGCACACGGCCACTGAATTCAAGGAGCCTCCCATGGCAGGAAAAAGCGTCAACAAAGTCATTCTTCTGGGCAATCTCGGCAAGGACCCCGAGGTCAAATACACCCCACAAGGCACCGCTGTCGCTAAAATTACGGTCGCGACCAACGAACGTTACAAAGACAAAGAAGGCCAGTGGCAGGACCGCACCGAGTGGCACAACGTGGTGTTGTGGCAACGGTTGGCGGAAATAGCCGGCGAATACCTGAAGAAGGGAAGCAAAGTTTACATCGAGGGCAAACTCCAGACCCGTTCCTGGGAAGACAAGCAGACAAATCAGAAGCGCTACATGACGGAAATCGTCGCTAACGATCTGGTGTTGCTCGGCGGCCGTGGCGATAACGCCGGCGACAATGGCGGATATTCGCGCGGCGCTTCCGCCAGTAACAACAATTTCGATCAGCGCGTGCCCGAGCACGAACCCGCAGGCGTAGCGGCTTCGACTCCAATCAGCGACGAAGACATACCGTTCTAGTAGATTGTGTGGCGCGGACACTCGTGTCCGCGCCAACTTCATGCAATTCTCCTAAGGACGTGCGGAGAAATATAATTTTGGAATCCGGAGAATTGCCATGCCTGAACTTGCCTCTAAGACTTGCATTCCCTGCCGTGGCGGAGTTCCTCCGCTAAAAGGCAAAGAGCTGGCTGAAATTCATAGGCAGCTTCCCGCCTGGGCGCATTGGAAGGTCATCAACGAGCACCACATCACGCGCACCTTCACTTTTCCTGATTTCAAACAGGCTCTCGATTTCGTAAATCGCGTCGGCGCGGTTGCCGAGGAGCAGGGCCATCATCCCGATATCCTACTGACCTGGGGCAAAGTGGAAATTACTTTGTGGACACACAAGATTGACGGGCTGACCGAGAGTGACTTCATCATGGCGGCGAAAATCGACCGACTGTTCGGAGATTAACGACAATTCCAAACGGCCGAAGCCGCCCGCCTCACACATCTCAGTTCAGTACCTGCTGCAAATGGGCCGCGATCTGCTGGCCGTGAAACCGGCCATTTTCGATAAAGATTTCATTCGTGCGTGATCCCGCGACGATTACCCCGGCCACATAAATTCCCTGCACATTGCTTTCGAGTGTGATGGGATCGCACACCGGACGGCACTGCTCGCTCGACAGCTCAATTCCCATTGAGCGCAGAAATTCGTAGTCCGGGTGATAGCCGGTCAGGGCGAACACGAAGTCATTCTTGAGTTTTACATCGCCCTCGGGAGTATCGAGCAGCACGTAGTCCGGGGCAATCTCCTCCACCGTGCTGTTGAAATATGCGGCGATCTCGCCGTTTTTGATTCGATTCTCGATGTCCGGCAAAATCCAGTACTTCACATGCGAGTGCATCTTGGGCCCGCGATGCACGAGCGTAACCCGCGCTCCATGCCTCCACAAGTCCAGCGCGGAAATTGCCGCCGAATTTTTCCCTCCAATCACCAGCACGTCATTATCAAAGTACGGGTGCGGCTCGCGATAATAATGAAAGACCTTGGGCAAGTCCTCACCAGGAATACGCAGCAGATTGGCGCGATCGTAATATCCCGTCGCGACGATCACCTTGCGGCAGGTGTAGTCATACACTCGGCCGAGCCGGTCGCAAGTGGTGATGTGAAAGTCATTATTGTTGCCGGTGACGGTTTCGACCCGCTGGTATTGTCGGACATCGAGCTTGTAGTGCTCGGAAACTTTTCTGTAGTATTCGAGCGCTTCCAGGCGATTGGGCTTTGGATTCGCGCTGCTGAACGGGATGTCGCCGATTTCGAGCAGCTCCGGCGTGGTGAAGAAAATCATGTTGGCCGGATAGTGAAAGATCGAATTCACCAGACATCCCTTATCAATGCTGATGACTTTGAACCCGGCCCTCTGCACTTCGATCGCACACGCCAGGCCCGTAGGCCCTGAGCCAATCACGATGACATCCGCCCGCATATCGGGGCTCGCCTGCAGCTGCGGCTTCGGCAGCGTATCTGGAATCTGCTTTGTAGGCAACCGCGTGTCCTGAGAGGAAGAATGGCTTTTACGGGATTGTAGATTCTAGCATGTGGAAATCGCTGCAATCCTCAAAATGAGGCTGAATTTGCCTGGTTCGGTGCCAGTCTGTCTTCACGAAGCGAGTTCACGGCTAGACCATCGCGCAACCTTCTTTTCGTTGACGTCACGCGCGCTCACACCCTATAGTGACTCACCTTGATTACGGAAACCGAGATCCGGAAATCGCAGACGCTCGAGCGCGTCTTTCATTTATCTGAAAATCAGACCAGCATCCGCCGAGAGTTGCTCGCCGGGCTTACGACTTTCATGACGATGGCATACATCGTCGTCGTGAATCCGCAGATTCTTTCGCAGGCGGGAATGCCGGTGGATGGAGTGCTTTTCGCAACCTGCGCGGCATCGGCAATCGCGACCCTGGTGATGGGCTTATGGGCGAATTATCCCATTGCGCTCGCCCCCGGCATGTCGCTCAACGCCTATTTCACCTACTCAGTCGTGATTGGACGCGGCATTCCGTGGCAGACCGCGCTGGGAGTGGTGCTGCTCTCGGGAATTGTTTTTCTTGCCCTCACCCTCACGAAAATTCGCGAGCAAATTGTCAACGGAATTCCCGATTGCCTGAAACACGGCACCGCCGCGGGAATCGGATTGTTCATCGCCTTCATCGGGTTTAAGAACGCGAACATCATCGTCGCGAACAAAGCGACATTCGTCGGCTTAGGGAAAATTTCTGATCCACGGGTGCTGCTGGCCGCGCTGGGAATTCTGGTGATCGCAGTCTTGCTGGCGCGCAAAGTGGATAGCGCAATTCTGATCGGGATCGTCCTGATTTCGATTTTAGGAATCCCCGCCGGCGTGAGCCATTGGCCCAGGCAGCTGTTCTCCTTGCCGCATCCGATGGGAACACTTTTCAAGCTGGATGTTCGTTCGGCGTTGAAACTGGGGCTGGGTGAACTTATCTTCGTGTTTTTCTTTGTCGACTTGTTTGACAATGTCGGAACGCTCGTTGGCGTGTGCGAAGAAGGCGGCTTTCTTCGCGACGGCAAATTGCCCCGCGCCAGTCGCGCACTGCTTTCGGATGCGGTCGGCACGATTGTTGGCGCCCTTAGCGGAACGTCGACTGTAACCAGCTACATTGAGAGTGCGGCCGGGGTCGCGGCCGGAGCGCGCACCGGCCTTGGCAATCTGGTTATCGCGGCCCTTTTTATTCTCGCGATGTTCTGCGCGCCCATTGTTGCCGCAATTCCCGCTTACGCGACCGCGCCGGCGCTGACTCTGGTCGGCGCGCTAATGTGCGGCTCAGTTGCGAAGGTGATCTGGAACGACTTTACGGAATCTGTTCCCGCTTTTCTGACATTAATCGCCACGCCGCTCACCTTCAGTATCGCAACTGGGCTTAGCCTCGGACTTCTGTCCTTCACCTTCCTGAAACTGCTCACCGGAAAGCGCAAAGAAATCAGCATTCTGATTTGGGTGCTGAGCGCGTTATTTCTGTTGCGCTACATTTTTCTCGGTACAGAATAAAACCACATTGCCGCGACAGCGCTCCTAGTACTGCACCCTATTGGGCTGATGTAGCCACGCGCGGAACGGCTCTGCGGCTTCGCTGCTTGCGAGTTGACTCATAGGAATTTTGCGTGTGGAGGGCGGCCGGCAAACTTCGCTGTAGATGAGTGAGTCGTCGAATCCGGCCTTCGCTGCATCAGCGGCAGTTGCTGCAAAATATACTCGCGCCGGACGCGCCCAATAGATCGCGCCCAGACACATGGGGCAGGGTTCGCAGGAGCAATAAATCTCGCAATCGCGAAGTTCGAAGCTCCCAAGCTTTGCGCACGCCCGCCGAATTGCCACGATTTCAGCGTGCGCCGTCGGGTCGTTTGTCCTCGTGACACAGTTCGCTGCTTCGGCGATAACTTCATCGTCCTTTACTATGACTGCGGCGAAGGGCCCGCCGTCTCCCGACCGGACATTTTCCGTTGCCAGTTCGATTGCGCGGGCGATATGGCGGTTAATCACGTGCTGAGTATAGCTGGCCGGAGCTCCTGAACCTGCTTGCCGCATCTATAGCCCGCGCCATTTCGACGCGCGAAGATCACCTACGGTTTTGATCCGAGCATTTCACACAGGCGTTCATTTTCTGCCCTGAGTTCAGGAGTAAGGTTCTCGCCAAAATCCTCCAGCGTATGGAACGGACGGATTTCTACTACTTCGCCACGATTGAAAGGAGCGCGCTTGAGCCACTCAACCGCTTCATCGATCGACTTCACCTTCCAGATCCAGAAGCCGGCAATCAACTCCTTCGTCTCCGCGAACGGACCATCCGTCACCGTGGGTTGATGCCTTGCTAAGAACTTAACGCGCTTGCCTTTCGAGCTTGGCTGGAGTCCATCGCCGGACAACATGATCCCGGCCTTCACCAGTTGTTCGTTGTACTTTGTCATATTTGCCAGAAGTTCCGTGTCTGGCAGAATGCCCGCTTCTGACTGCTCGTTCGCCTTTACGATCACCATGACCTTCATTGTTGTTCTCCTATGGATTTGTTTTCCGTTCGAAACTGTTGGGTTCGAATCGCTTTCATTGGTTTGTCGAACGAGGCGGGCGAGAATCGACAGCGTGTTTAAACAGTAGGAAGGCCCGAAACGGGGACCAGTGGACGAATCTCAACCGTGCCAAATTTTCCGGCAGGAATTTTGCCTGCGATGTCGATCGCATCGTCAAGATTCTCAGCCTCGACAATGAAGAACCCGCCGAGCTGCTCGCGAGTCTCGGCAAACGGGCCGTCGGTAATCACACGCTTACCTTCCTGATGGCGAACACTGGTTGCAGTGAGCGTAGGCTGCAACGGACTTGTCGCCACAAACTTGCCCGCCTTGTGCAGTTCGCGGGCATAGGCGGCCGACTCGTTGTAGCACTTCGCCCGTTCCGTCTCGTTCAATGAATTCTCGTCGAGATAGATCAGCATCATGTATCGCATTCGCATTCTCCAAAGCAGATCGGTAGGAAAGTCAACAGTTTGAATCAGAGCTTAGCGCATTTCCCGCTAACGATAGATCTGGCGACTCTGCATCCGTCGAGCAGTACGGCGGGATATCTCTACACCGAAGCTGCTTTCACATTATGCTGACGATTCCGCCCACCCCTTGCCCTAAATC
>DATIYR010000339.1:0-3337 GCA_035517535.1 Terriglobales bacterium | reverse complement strand
AGTGCTCGCATTCGTTGCCCAGACTCTACTGATGAAACTAGGCCGCAACCTGCGCATGACCGCGCAAATGCTGGGAGCAATCGGCCTCACTTGCGCCGCGCCCGCAGCCTACTACGTAGCCACCGGACATCTGGATGCTCGCGCCTGGCTGATGTGGTCCGCCAACTGGATCTTTGCCGGTGACCAGATTCACTTCGTGCAGCTGCGCATCCATGCGGCGCGCGCCACAACTCTCGGCGAGAAGCTCCGCCGCGGACGAGTATTTCTTCTAGGACAAATCCTGCTGCTCCCGATTCTAGCTGCGGCGGCACGCTGGCGATTGATGCCGGCTTTAGTAATCATCGCTTTTATCCCTGGGCTGATTCGCGGGTTTTATTGGTTTTTCAGCGGCCAGAAGCCGTTGCAAGTGAAGAGTCTAGGCTGGTCGGAGATGCGCCAGGGGGTCCTATTCGGAATTCTTCTCGCGACTGCCATCATTCTCTCCTAACTTCGCACCCCCGCCCGTTCTCGGGCGCTATCCAAATCTGGTTGGGAGAGCCGCCCTAGTTCTCTGATTGGATGATCGAAAACTGAGTCGCTCTCGCCTGGGCCGGGCCGTTCCACTCAAATTCAGGTCGCATAGCGCTGTGATATAAAATCCTCTCGCTCCTCGTGGACTACAATCTTGGGCTGAACCGGGGGCTACACGAGCAATGAAGAAAGTGGCTTTCGCGACGCGTCAAGATCGAGTGACTGCTCCACGCTCCAACGTGGTGGCGTTATGCATCTGATCCATCGTGTTGTATGAAGCCCGGTGCGTCCTTCGCGATTCCCCGGTTGCGCAAATGAACGTGATCGGCGATCGGCTCTGCCGCATCGTCACACAACTGCGTGAACGAGATTGAACACAAGTGAGCCTATCAACCCGTAGTTCGAACTTCGGCCGTCACGTGTTTGGACTGGCGGCTTTGGCCTCTGGCCTCATCACGCTAGTCTGGCACGACTACAACGACTTTCATCAACTGCGTCACATCGTTTACGCCGCCGCTGCTGCCCAGATCTTCGGCGGCGCTGCGCTTCAGTTCCATCGCACCGCGAAAACGGGCGCACTCGTCCTTGGTGCGGTTTATCTCTTCTTCGCCTCACTGTGCGTGCCAAGAATCGTCGCCTCGCCGCGGATTTACAATAGTTGGGGTAACTTCTTCGAGCAGTTCTCCCTGTTGACCGGAGCGGCGATCGTTTTTGCGCGCTTGTCATCGGCATGGTCACGGGAAACGGTGCATCGGATCGGCCGAATTCTTCTGGGAATCTGTGCCGCCTCCTTTACCCTCGAACAGACGATTTATCTCGGAGCTACCGCCACGCTTGTTCCCATGTGGCTTCCGCCCAGTCAGATGTTTTGGGCGATAGCGACAACTGTTTTGTTCGCACTCGCGGATTTGGCTCTCCTTACGAATCGAATGGCCCTCCTCGCGGCTCGCCTGCTGACAATGATGCTCGTGGTCTTTGGACTAGTCGTGTGGGTGCCGTTGGTTCTTTCGCATCTCCACAATCATACGAATTGGAGCGAGAACGCCGAGACCTTCGCGATTGCCGGAGCAGCATGGATTCTCGCTGATCTTCTCGGCGAGGATAGGCCAAATGAGCATCAAGCACGATGAAGTGAGGTGTGCCGGCTGAAGCGGTGAATTCCGTTCCACACCTAACCGGCGGATGATCGCTGACTGACGGGTCCTTGAACATTCCAAAATCGCAACTCCTGCTGAGTCGTGCCGGTTCAACCGGTCGATGCAACACCATCTAATTTGTCGATCTGACAATACCTCCCCTTGAGAATCGGTCTGTACGGCAAGACTCAATCAGAACCTAAGCAGGGCAATGTTCTTTGTGAATCAACGCTCGCGAACGAAATCAGCCTCGTAGACTCCTGAAAGAAGACTTCGGGCAAATGTTGCGTCGACTCATTGCGACCACGGCGTTTTTCGGGCGCTTGCCAAATTCCTTGTCATAAACCGCATCTTCGGGTATTTAGCTAAGGGGATTGCAGCCCACTTTCTGCATCAGCAAGAGGAGATTAATAATGAAAAAGTTCAAATATCCCGCGATTGTCGTCGCGCTCGGTCTGGCCTTGATGGGCATTGCATTCGCCCAGGTCCCGGAAACCGATATTAACCCCAGCCGTCACCCAAATTTGGCCGAAGCGCAGCATCACGTCGTTCAGGCGTATGCAAAAGTCGTCGAAGCACAAAAAGACAATAAAGACCAGTTGGGCGGCCACGCGGAAAAAGCCATCCAACTCCTTGATCAAGCCAACCATGAATTGAAAGAAGCCGCCGAGTATTCCGACCATCACCACTGAGTCCTGGTTACTCGGGGCACCAGACGTTGAGCACGATGTGTTCGATCCGTCGGTAAATTGAGCTCGCTCGAGCCGTTCATCCACTGCGGGCAGACAACGTCATCAGCACTCTAGTCACCGAGACATGCGATAGCTATGGCGCAACTCTATTTCGGACTTGCGCCGCCGCATGCCGACTTTTTCCCGGATTTTTCTTCTTCGGCGATCTTCTTTATTCCCTTTATCGCAACTTTGCGGGTTCGGACTTCTGACTGCGTTTACTGTCCGTCGAATCATCTATACTCAAACGACTAGCGCGAGGTGTCAGTCGAAACAGTAAGTGATGGAGGAAAGCTAATGGAGTATCCGCAGTTTGGGTTGAGTGGGCGAGTGGCGTTGGTCACAGGAGCCGCGCGCGGTTTGGGGCGGGCAATTTCTCTGGCCTTGGCTCACGAAGGTGCCGACGTGGCGCTAGGTTTGCGCGATGTAAGGGCGGACTTGGGATTAGCTGCAGAGATACGAAAGATGGGGAGAAAAGCGCTGCCGCTTCAGATGGACATGAGCAAGATGGAGCAGATTTCTCACGCCGTGGGTGAAACTGCAAAGGTATTTGGTCGAATCGACATCCTGGTGAACAACGCCGGGATCGGTCCCGAGAATCCGGCCGAAAACGTTTGCGAGGAAGATTTTGACGCAACATTGGCCGTGAACTTGAAAGGGACATTTTTTGCCAGCCAGGCCGTTGCGCGGCTGATGATCCAGCAGAAGAGCGGGAGGATTATCAACATGAGCTCGCAGGCAGCCTTTGCAGCGTTGCCGGCGGAATCGATTTATTGCATGACGAAGGCGGCCATCGCGCATTTGACGAAATGTTTGGCAGTGGAATGGGGCAAGTACGGGATCAACGTGAACGCTGTGGCGCCGACATTCATCCGCACACCGGGGACGGAGAGTGCGCTCTCAGATGCGGCATTTCACGCCGACACCGTGGAACGGATCGCCGCGCTGCATCGTATCGGC
>DATIYR010000338.1:0-4807 GCA_035517535.1 Terriglobales bacterium | reverse complement strand
GCAAGATATCTCAATGCATCATCGCCATTGGTGAGGTGGACGACCGGGTTTAGAACCTGCGCCTTCTCGAAGCCCCGCAGAAGCAGGGCCGCGTCGGCGGATTCATCCTCGATGATTAGAATTGTGCGAAAGGTCTCGTCTGCCATGAATTACCTCAAAGAGCCGCCTGAAAACTGGGAAATTCATTGAGTCTGAGCCAGTAGGAACGAAATTCCGAAGCCAGATTATCTAGTTGACCGCCGGTTTCCGGCTTCACGAGATAGGAATTCGCTCCCAGATCATACGCCCGATTGATATCGGCGGTATGTCGCGAAGACGTGAGCACCACCACCGGCATTCGGCACAACCCCGCAGGCTGGCGGCGCAACCACTGCAACACCTCGAATCCAGAGCGGCGGGGCAACTTAAGGTCGAGCAATACCAGCGATGGCATGGGGTGCGCGGCGCGGTTTTCATAGGGGTCGTCTCCCGAGAGATATGCCACCGCGTCATCGCCATTCGTCAGTCGAAGGATCTCGAATCCATTCGGCAATTTATTGAATGCACGTTGAATTAACCGAAAATCCGAAGGATCGTCTTCCACAAGCAATACTGGGCCACTAAGCATTTTGAGAGTCCGTTTAATTTGGGATTACGCGCACGGCAGTTCGATCCAAAAGGTGCTGCCTTCACCTGGTTTCGAATCAACGCCGCAGGATCCATTCATTCGCGACATTGCGCGTTTGACGATGGCGAGTCCGATGCCGGTTCCGACATACGACTCCCGGTCGTGCAAGCGCTCGAAAACGTTCCAGATGCGTTCCTGGTGCTCAGGAGCGATGCCGATTCCATTGTCACGAATGTTCAATCGAACCATCCCGTTCCGGGTTTCAACAGATATGTCGACCTTAGGAGCTGCATGAGGCTTGTGAAACTTCAAACCGTTCGCGAGCAAATTGAAAATCACCTGGGCTAAGACCTGAGGATAGCCACGTACCTGCAATCCCGCGGGAACCGCCACAGACAAGGTACCCGGCGGGAGCTCCCCCAATTGGCGCCTCGCACCATTGATGGCAGTTTCCACGCTTACGGATGCCAGAGGCATGTTGATTCGCCCCACCCGCCCGTACTCCAGTAAATCCTGTACAAGCGTATTCAAGCGGCCGGCCGCACTCGTAACTTCGTTGAGGTAGTCGCGCCCAACCTCATCGAGACGGTCCCTGTACTCGTCATGTAATGCCTCTGCGAATCCGGAAATGGCGCGCAGAGGAGCGCGCAGGTCGTGTGAGACCGAGTAGGCAAAGGCCTCAAGCTCTGCATTGCTCTCGTCGCGTTCACGAACGCGCAGCTCCAGCTCGTGAGCGTGCTGCTGGAGCTGATCGAGCAGCGCCTTGCGATCGCTCATGTCGCGCGTGACTTTCGAGAAGCCACACAGATTGCCTTCTTCGTCGCGCAATGGCGTCACTACCACGCTGGCCCAAAAACGCGAACCGTTCTTGCGCACGCGCCAGCCTTCACCAGTGAAATGCCCGGTCTGCTCAGCCGTGCGAAGTACATGTTCCGGCAGCCCTGCTTTGCGGTCTTCTTCGGTATAGAAGGTGGAGAAATGTTTCCCGACGATCTCCTCCGGCTTGTAACCTTTGATCCTTTCCGCGCCAGTGTTCCAGGAAGTGATGTTGCCGTGCGAATCCATCGAGAAGATGGCGTAGTCGGCGACACCTTCGATCAAAAGCCGATAACGCAGATCGGACTCACGGAGCTCAGTCAGGTCACGCGTGATTTGGCCGAACCCGATGATCCGCCCACCATCATCCAGTACGCGTGTGATGACAATACTTGACCAAAACCGGCTGCCGTCTTTGCGAACCCTCCAGCCTTCATCTTCGAAGTGCCCTGTCTCCGCTGCGACGCGGAGTTCATAATTGGGCCTGTCGATTGCGAGAGCGGCAGGAGTGTAGAAGACGCTGAAGTGCTTCCCGATAATCTCCTCGGCTTTGTATGCCTTTAACTTTTCCGCGCCAGGGTTCCAGGAGGCAACGTTTCCCTTTGGATCGAGTAGAAAAATTGCGTAGTCGGAAACGCTGTAGACAAGACGCCGAAATACATCGGGGGATTCCAGCCCGGCAGAGAGCGCTGCGGGCTTTGCGAGAAGCGGTTCGGCCATCATCAACGGATGAATATAGCAAGAAAACCAGCGTCAGTAGCCGGAATTCGAGCAACTCCCAGGCTTAGATGCTGTTTTGGCTCGGGCAAAGTATCGGATGGCGATCAATTCGAGAGTTTCGAGCCGTGGCCGCGTATTTCCTGCATCCAAGAAACCTCTATGGCACGACCAGCACTCCTTATTGCAGAACCAGAGCCACTGCACGCGCTTTCAACCAGAAAGCTGGTGGTGGAGACGGCAAAGTTTAACGTGCTCACAGCCCATTCAACACAGGAGGCGCTGGAGATCCTGCGGCTTTTTCCAAAGATTGCTCTTGCGGTCCTGGTAGAGAGTCGAGAGATCGACTGCGACAGCATCGCCAAACGAATAAAGACTGACGCCGCAAAAGTACCTGTTATCTATCTTCACTCGGCGATCGGCGCCGTTTGCAAAGGTGCGGACCACGCGCTACTGACCGGCGAACCGGAGGAACTGGTGTTGTTGCTCCGCTCACTGCTCGGCGATCCGCGCATGACGCCAGATGGCGGATCGTGACGCTACTTCTTTGCGGCCGCGAATGGCTCCGTACGCACTTCGATTTGCGCCTCGGCCAATCCCTCGCTGGTTGCGACCACATGAATTCTGCCCGGCTCAGTCCGCGATCTCAGGATTAACAACGCGAGCCCGTTAAAGGCATTGCGGTGATTTGCCTGGAACGGCTCAGTCGTGGCCGCATTGCCATTTCCAACGCCCGCGATATCTCCCGCTCCAGTTACGTTGAAGTGAACGAGATTATCGGCCGTCGGGCAAAGGTTCCCGTCTTTGTCTTCAATGCGGACGGTTACGTAGGAAAGATCGTCACCATCGGCGTGAATTAGGCTTCGATCTGCAATAAGCTTGATTCGCGCCGGAGCGCCGGCCGTGCGCACTTCCTGCTCCGCGACTTGCTTACCGCCAGAGTACGCAACTGCTTTCAAGGTGCCCGGCTGATATGGCACCTCCCAGACCAGCCGGTATTTCGTAACGAACTTCCCGTCCTCGCTGACCTTTGTTCCAACCGGCATCGTCCATGTATCGACCAGCCGCTTCTTCCTGCCCAGAGACTTGCCATTCAGGAACAACTCAACTTCGTCCGCATTGGTGTACGCCATCACCGGCCAGGTTTCTCCTTCATGCCCCTGCAAGTTCCAGTTCTGCGGAACCAGGTGCACCATCGGTTTCTTGGTCCACTCACTCTGGTAAAGGTAGTAGCGGTCTTTGGGAAATCCGGCGAGATCGACAAATCCGAAATAGGAGCTGCGCGCCGGCCAGTCGTGTTCATGCGTGGTGCGCCACTCCCAATATGGCGTAGGCTCTCCAAGATAGTCGAATCCCGTCCAGACGAATTCGCCGAATACGCTCGGCAGCTTGTCCTGATAAGTAAACTCCACATCGGGGCAGTACGCCCACACCGGCGCAACCGTGTCATAACTGTTCACCTGGTGCGAAGGCGGCTTCTCGTATGCCAGCAGCGGCAAATGATACTCGCCACGCGAGCTCACGCACGATTCCGTCTCCGATCCGAAGACGACCCAGTCCGGATGCTCCTTCATGATCTGCTCGTAATGCATGGGCGAGTAGTTGAAGCCCTTCAGATCCACGTAGTCGGCGAAGTGCGTGCGAATCGCGTCCGCCCACTCATTCATTGCGGAAGTCGTCGGCCGGGTCGGATCTTCTTCGTGGAACCAATCGGTCAACTGCTTCGCGATCTTCCATCCGTCGGCAGATTTCTGCTCCGGAATTTCGTTGCCGATGCTCCACATAATGATGCTGGGATGGTTACGATCGCGCCGCGCCATGTCGCGCAAATCGCGCTCCGACCACTCATCAAAATATTTGCTGTATCCATTCGCCACCTTGGGAATCTTCCACATGTCGAAAACTTCATCCATCACGACGATTCCCATGCGGTCGCAAAGCTCGAGCATTTCCGGCGCCGGTGGATTGTGGCTGGTACGTAATCCATTTACGCCGGCAGCTTTCAAAATTTCCAACTCGCGTTGCTTGGCGCGCCAATTTACCGCGGTGCCCAGCGGGCCTTCATCAAGATGCAAACACACGCCGTGAATCTTGCGTGGCTTGCCGTTCAATAAAAAACCGTCCTTGGGATTAAACGCAATCGTGCGGATCCCAAACGTGGTCGTGTATTTGTCGATTACGCGATCTCCCTCGAGCACCTCGGTCACGACCGTGTACAAATAAGGATCGTCCATGTCCCAGCGATGCGGATGCGGAATCGTGAGCGTTGCGGGGATGGTTCGGGTTGCGTCAGAAGACACTGCTGTCGATTCGCCGCTCACCTTGGCAACAGTTTTTCCGGCGTGATCGAGTACCGTCTGCCGCACCATGATGTTCGCATCTTTCTCCGACTGGTTTCGCACATCGGTTTTCACCGAGACGGTGGCTTTTTCGTTCGTGACTTCCGGCGTGGTCACATATGTGCCCCACTCCGCGACGTGTACAGGCGCCGTGATGTCGAGCCACACATTGCGATAAATTCCCGCTCCTGGATACCAGCGCGAAGCATTCGGCTCCGGCTGCAGGCGGACGGCAATCACGTTCGGCTCAGAGCCGAAATGAAGATGCGGAGTCAGATTGAAGAAGAAGCTCGAATAACCGTAGGGCCGACCGCCGAGTTCCTCTCCA
>DATIYR010000337.1:0-7506 GCA_035517535.1 Terriglobales bacterium | reverse complement strand
GGAAAACTGTAGTGATGATGCCAGCACCCGAAAAAGGCATTCACAACCCGAGAGAACATCTTTCTACCTCCACAGGGAACGCCCGCATCAGGGCCTGGGGGCCCGAAGTGGCATCCAGCTACTTAGATTCAGCTTTTCAGGAAAGGGTTCGCAGCAAGTACCTAGAGGATTTACCGTCGGCGTAAGTACCCAGAGATAAAGAGCTTACTGTGCGGTCTCTTCCGTCCCGCCCTTCTTGCGAGACTTGCACCGGGTAGCTATAGCTGACCGGAGCTTGGTTTCGAGATCTTCTGGAAGTTCGTACAGTTTGGAGTCGCGGTAGATTTCGATGGTCTTCTTGGTGGTATCGCAAACCACATAGCAGTTGTGGCACCAAGCAAGGTGCTCTTCCAGTTCGGCCTTCGTTGTGGCGTCAATGGCGCCGTCCAGGTAATCGGTCAGTTCGTGGAGAAACTCAGAGCATTTCACCGTGTGCCATCTCCACTGCTGGGTTTAGATTGCGATCCATTCGACCTATCCCTTCTTTGAAAATATTTATTCAGCCGTTCGCGCAACTGCAGGCGCGCCCGCAGCAACCTTGACTTCACTGCCGGCACGCTTAAATCCAGCGCTTCGGCTGTCTCCTCAGTCGAAAGACCTTCAACGTCCCGCAGCACGAACACAGTTCGAAACGTCGCCGGCAAACCATGAATCGTGCGATCTAAGATGTCGCGCAACTCAGCTTGGGTGTACTGCTGTTCCGGATTCGGTGACCAATCGGCAACTTCCCGCGGCACCGAATCGTCTTCCGTTTTTACTTCCTCGTCAAGCGAGACCGTACGTTCGGGGCGGCGGCGGCGCAACTTCATCAGCGCTTCATTGACCGCAATCCGCACCAGCCAGGTGTAAAACTTCGATTGCCCCTGGAACTGGGCGAGATTGTTATACGCCTTTAAGAACGCGTCCTGAACTACGTCTTCCGCATCCTCGCGATTCTGCGTAATGTGCTGCGCGATGCGAAAAACGTTGCGGTCGTAACGCCGGACTAATTCCTCAAAAGCCTCTACGTCTCCGGCCTTCGCCCGTTGAACCAGCGCCAGCTCATCGCTGACCGGCTCACTCACTTTTGGTTGGATTGCACCCATCAGTCATTCGATGCAGGATTTTTCACATTAAACGGCAAGGAACCTGGATCGCATTTTTCATTTTAATTGGTTTAGCGGGATTTGTGCTATCAGGCAGTTGGCGGTTGTGGTGGGGCGACTTCGAAATTGGCGAAGTCCTGCCATATTGCCAGCGCGAATTGTTTCGCGAATTCCTTGTAAGCACGATAAGCCCAGCCCGAAACCAATGCTGCGCCTAGGGCCAGCATCAACATAAGCCAGCCGGGATGGCCAAGGTTAATGGTGAATTTAGCCTGTTCTTGAGCGTTGTCGGCAGGGCACGGGACGACCGGTGTACAGCACACCATGCATCCTTTTATCGGCTCTGGAGGTTGAGCCGTATTGGTCGCCCGGGCAATCAGCCCGCCTCCCAAAAAAGCGGTTAACGCGAGAGAAAGCGCAAAAGCCCAAGCCAGGCCTCGATTCCAGGTTTCTTCAGAACTCTTTTCGGGACATTGATGATTGGGTTTTTTCGGGATTTTTTCGAGCACCTTGTGCCACCAGGTCCGAGGAGCCACCAACAAAGCACTCCTTCCTGTAGCAGCTTCCGCCTGCTTATGAGCGGTTGTGGGCTGAGTCGTCTTCGACAAGTTTTTTCGCGGCGCTCTCGCTATCGCGAAAATGACCGCAGCAACGAGCGCGAGTGCCAGCCACTTTGGCACAAGAATGCGCTCTGAACCCGCGACATATCTGATGCCCCAGCCCAGAAAATAAAACACGGCCAATGCGGAAGCTCGCATGATATTCCGCGTCATTGCGTAGAGTCCTTCAAACTGCTCCCAATAAACGGAAGTCTTTTCGCCTTTGTTCTTGAGCAGAGCACTTCGAGCTTGAAAAAAAGCGGCTTCCCGCCGGCCGTCGATATGCTTTTGTGTGTCCTTCTCGGCCTCCTTCGAATCGTCCTTCTTCTTCACGTCAATTTTGAAGTGTTTCTTAGCAAGTTCATGGATCGTCTGTTTCGTTTCATGCGCCAGAGAAAAATCGTCATCATCGAGCAATACATTCGATGGGTGTCGCCAGCAGCCATTTTTATCTAACATGTCGGAGGTTGGAACGCGCACGCTCTGCAGGAAGTGTCCGAGAACATAAGCGAACAGCAGGACCAAAATTGCCGAAGAGAATTCAGCCTTTGGCCAGACATGCCACAACACTCCAAAGGGCAACCAGAGCAGACCAGTAAGGAATAGGCCCGGTATCAAGTATCCGTAAATGTCGTAGAAATTAAATTTCTCGACCACGTCAGACCTTCAGCGGGGACTCGGAGTTTTCCAACTGAAGCAAAGCGGAGACGATCTCCGGTGACAGCTTCTGACGGCCATTTTCCAGAATTACAGAGCCGACACGTTGGTGTCCCCCACCGCCAAATTTTTCCATGAACCTTCCCAGGTTAGGACTTTCAAACTCCATCCACGGGTTCCGCATGGTGGTAATTTTGGTCGAAGCCTCGAAATGAACTACGCCGATTGAATACTGCGCGTCGGGGTAAAAGTGGTATGGCAGATAGCGGTTGATCAGCACCCCTTCGTCGCTGGCCTCGAACACCGCGGCGGCGCCTTCCATGCGGATTGCTTTTCGTACGCGCTCAAGCCCAAGCGCGCTACGCTCTTTGGCTATCCTGTTTCTCTTCTGAACTTCTTCGCTCCTCGCCGCTTCATCGAGAGACGAATGTTTCAGTTTTCTGATCAAGAACTCGCAATACTGGGCGTCCGCGTCGATCGCCAAACTTTTGCTGATGAGCAACGCCGGGTGTTCGTCGAAAAGCGCCTCCTGGACTGAGGCATACGCCGCGGAGTCGATCTTGTCCGCCCATTCAACCGTTGCTTGCAGCGCTGATTCATTGCCGAGGCTTGCACCCAGGTGACGCCAAAGCAAAGACGCACATGAAGGGCTGTGGCTATCGTAGAAATGATTCTTGGGAGTTGCCGCCTCAAAACTCGCTTGCAATTGCGGTGTAAGAAATGTGGTGGAGTGGTGGTCGGCCCAGAATTCCGCCTGCGGATGATATAAAAAATCGAGAACGCCGCTCCGCGGCGGCAGCTTGGTTTCCAGCCACTGGTTTCGAAGCCCATAATTTACCGGAACGATCGCTGTGACCTTCCAACCGTCGGTCTTCTCAAGGAAGCGAGAGGCAAGGACACCCGAGACTACGCCATCAAAACAAGGAAAATGGACGTACAGAGCTGCGCGTTTATCACGGCGAAATAGCCAGCGCAATTCGGCCTCTCCAGTGAACAGGATACCCCGCTTCGAAACTGGCTCAAACTATAAAATTCCTGCCGTACCTCGCTGGAAAACGGACCGGATGCCTAATTCGATGCAAACCTGACGAGGCAAATTACATTTTCTCAGCAGGCGAGACGAGTTTCTCGCATCGGATATAATTCTCGGTTTTTAAAAACATATCCCCGAGGTCCCATGAACCGAATCAACGCTGCCTGTACGTTGATCTGCTGTTTTTCGCTTACGTGCTTTGCCCAGTCCGCGAAACCGCAATATCCAAACTATCCCAGCGAAACGCCGGAGCATTTTGAGGTCAATCAGTCCAGCTGGAATTACACCCGCCGCACGGTCGAAATCCCGATGCGCGACGGGGTAAAGCTGCACACGGTTATTCTCATCCCCAAGGGCGCAAAACATACGCCGATTCTGATGACGCGCACACCTTACAATGCCGACGAATTAACCAGCCACGCCGGCAGTTCGCACCTCGGCCCGATTCTCTGGGGCTATGACAATGCGACCGAAGTTATTGTGCAGGGCGGCTACATCCGCGTAGTGCAGGACATTCGCGGCAAGTACCACTCCGAGGGCGATTACATCATGAACCGCCCGCTGCACGGGCCGCTGAACCCGACGCCGGTTGATGAATCGACCGATACCTACGACACCATTGATTGGCTGGTGAAGAACATTCCTGAATCGAACGGCAAAGTTGGAATAATCGGCATTTCGTACGACGGATTTCTGCCGTTGATGGCGCTGGTAAATCCGCATCCCGCGCTGAAGGTGTCGGTTCCGATGAATCCCATGGTCGATGGCTGGATGGGCGACGACTGGTTCCACAACGGCGCCTTCCGACAGCAGAACATGCCGTACATCTATGAGCAGGAAGGCACCCGTGGGAACGGTCAGAAGTGGTGGACGGATCACTTCGATGATTACGACTTGTACATGGAAGGCTCAGCCGGCGAGATCGGCCGCAGCCATGGGATGGAGCAACTCGGTTTTTGGAGGCAACTCCTGGCGCACCCGAGTTATGACTTGTGGTGGCGAGATCAGGCGATGGACAAGATTTTGGCGCAGCAGCCGCTGAAAGTCCCGTTCATGCTGGTGGACAGCTTGTGGGACCAGGAGGATATCTACGGCGCACCGGCTGTGTATAAAGCCGTCAAGCCGAAAGATGTAGATAACGACAAAGTATTTCTGGTTCTCGGCCCGTGGCACCACGGGCAGGAGATTGAAGATGGCAGCTCTCTCGGTGCGCTCAAATTCAACAGCGATACCGGACTTTATTTCCGCGAGAAAATTCTCGCCCCGTTCCTTGCCCATTTCCTGAAAGATGGCGCGCCGCCGCTGGACGTGGCGCCGGTGACGGCCTTTGTGACTGGCGAAAACAAGTGGGAACAGCTGCAGTCGTGGCCCTCAGGATGCGAGAGCGGCTGCGCTCCCAAGCCGACACCGCTTTATCTAAATGGAAATTTGAAGCTCAGTTTTTCTGAGCCGACGCGCTCGGACAATTCATACGATGAATATGTTTCCGATCCGGCAAAGCCGGTTCCGTATCGCGCGCGGCCGAGTCAGCCAGTCGGTTACAGCGGTCGCTTCACCTGGCCGCAATGGCTGGTCGATGATCAACGCGAACCTTCAGGCCGAACGGATGTGCTGGCGTTCACGTCTGATGTTTTGACTCAGCCGGTGAAGATCAGCGGGCAGCCAATTGCAAACCTGATTGCTTCGACCAGCGGCACCGACTCCGACTGGGTGGTGAAGTTGATCGACGTTTATCCCGACGAGGTGGCCGGAGATGAAGAAATGGGAGGCTATCAGCTGATGATTTCCGCCGATATTTTCCGCGGGCGTTACCGGGAGAGCCTGTCGAAGCCAGAGGCCATAACGGCGGATAAACCGCTGCTCTACCGCTTCCTGTTGCCAACGGCAAATCATGTTTTTTTGCCTGGACACTGCATCATGGTGCAGGTGCAGTCGAGCTGGTTCCCGCTTTACGACCGCAACCCGCAGACCTTCGTGCCAAATATTTTTTGGGCGAAACCGGAGAACTACAAGAAAGCCACGCAGCGCGTCTATCACACGCCCGGCGAGGAAAGTTATATCGACCTGCCGGTGGTGAAGGCACCCTAAACTGATGTCATTCCGACCCCGGCTCGCCGGGGTCAGGGATCTGCTTTTCGTCCGGGAACAGCAGATTCCTCGTTGTCTCGCAAGCGAGACGCCTCGGAAATGACAGGCTTGCAGGATTCGGTTTTCCTAACGACGCAAGCTGCGGGATTCGCGGAAGTGACTAAAGTGACCTGCTCCATCCGCAAGCACCTGCCTATAATCAAAGACGCAATCCCTCTGCCGATTTAGCCAACATGCCCGATCACCACGCCGAAGAACTCGTCCGCACCGCCGTCACCGAGGCGCTTGACCGCCAACTCCCATCATTCCGCGAAACCATTGTGCAGGAAGTACTTCGCGCTGTGGGGTCGTCGGTCGGCAGCGACAACGGTACGGGCGTCGGTAGCATGGCTAGCCTGCAAAAGGCAATTTCGGCCGTCCAGGCGGGAGCGACTCAGAAGGAGATTTTGCGGGCGCTGCTCGATAACGCGGTTCTCTACTGCGGCCGCGCGGCTTTGTTCGTTGTAAAAAACGGCGCTGCGACGGGATGGCAGGCTGCGGAATTTCCGAGCAATGATGCGGTGAAAGATTTCGCTCTCGATGTGAACTCGGGCCTGGTGGCGCGCGTGCTGCAGTCGCGCACCGCCGAGGATGCTCACACCAAAGATTTCGACCAGCAATTCATTTCGAAATTCGGTGCGCCTGCGAACGGCAATATTGCCTTGTTACCTCTTTTGCTGAAGGACAAAGTTTCCGCCCTGATCTATGCCGACTCCGGTAACGGCGCGAACCTCGATTCGGTCGCCCTCGACGTGCTGGTGAAAGCCACCGGCACGTGGCTGGAAGTAATTTCCCAGCGCAAACAAGCGCACAAGGATGGGCCCGCCGAGCCGGAGATGCACTCCGCCCCGCCGGCTAACGATCCCTTTGCCGCCCACGCACCTTTGCACAGCGCCAAAGCGCAGCACATTCCGGAACCAGCGCCAATGACCGCTGCGGTTGCTGCCGGCTCAGGTTCAGCCGCGGCTGCAGCGCCCGCACTCAGCCCCGAAGAAGCCGAAATCCACCGTAAGGCGCAACGCTTTGCGCGCCTGCTGATGGATGAAATCAAGCTCTACAATCAGGCCAAAGTTTCCGAGGGACGAAAAAACCGGGATATATACGACCGTCTTAAGGAAGACATCGAAAAAAGCCGCTCCACGTATCTAAAGCGTTATGGAAATACCTCAGCGGCGAGCGCAAACTATTTCAATCAGGAACTCATCCGCAGTCTCGCGGAAGATGATGTTTCTCTCCTGGGCAAAAACTTTCAGCAATAGCAGCTATACTGGCTTTCATCAGCATCTTACTTAGCGATATCAGAAGTGGGGCATTTTCGCAGGTCATTATCTTTCGCGCTAGTCTTGTCTGCACTTTGGTGCGCGTCGGTGGCGCGCGCGCAAGCGCCGCAGTCGCCTCAAACGCACTCCGCCGAAGGTGCAGCCAGTAAGAACGAGAAACCTGCTGGTACAACTCAGAATTCAGCCTCTAAATCCAGAAAAAAATCCACTAAACACAAGCGTGTAAAGCGCACGCGGCCTGAGAAGTCGCGCCGCGCCAGTTTGCGATACCGCAAAATGCACCAGGCGTTTGTGGCCTCGGCCACGCTCAAGCCGATGGCGCTGCAACTTCTGCAAAACCGCACTCCCGCGGCCTATGCCGGAGTTGAGGCTTATGCGCGCAGGCACAATTCCGAAGATGCAGGTTCGCTGGCATGGCTGGCGGCGGGATACGCGTATTTTCTCGACCACCAGTATCCGCGATCGATCGATGCTTTAAGCCGCGCCAAATTGCACGCCGGCGAAATCGGCGATTACGTTGCTTACTACCTGGCCAGTTCCTATCTGCAGAGTGGCCGCACGGCCGAAGCTCTGGCCGTGCTTAGTAAGTTTGACGACAACTTCCCCGAGTCATTGTTAATCCGCGATGCGCATGTGCTCTACGCGAGCGCACTCATTTCCGACAATCGCCCAAAAGAAGCCGTCGC
>DATIYR010000336.1:0-8765 GCA_035517535.1 Terriglobales bacterium | reverse complement strand
TGCATGATCCCGCTGCTGATCTGGGTACTTTCCACCAGCCACCTGAGCAGCGCGAATGGAGAAAAGGAAATTCTGGCGTCGGCGCTTTTTATCGCCGCCTCGATCACCGATGGAATTGACGGCTATATCGCGCGCCGGCGGGGGCAGATCACGACCATGGGGATCCTGCTCGATCCGCTCGCCGATAAGCTCCTAATCGCGGCGGCATTCATCACGTTGGTGCAATTCAACCCGCGGTTAGTTCCGGCTTGGATTGCGGTGGTGATCATCGGGCGAGAATTCCTGGTGAGCGGATTGCGATCGATTGCGGCATCGGAAGGATTCACGATCGAGGCCAGCGACCTCGGCAAATTAAAAATGTTCGTACAGATTGTCTCGGTTGTAGCTGTGATTCTTGACCATCGCTGGCAGGAGTGGATGGTCGGGCCCTACGTCATCTCTATCCATTGGATTGCGTTTATCGCCATCTGGTTCATGGTCGCGGTGTCATTGATTTCAGCGGGAGATTACTTCATCGGTTTCTGGCGCCGAATCGATCGCCATGCGGTCAAGCGGCAGCGGCGGGCCTTTATCCTGAGCCGGCGCAAGAAGCGCAATGTCGCAGCCATCTGAAGAATCGGCGTCCGCGCTCGCCAGCCCCAGCATTCAGCCGGAATATACACTCGAAGAACGAAAGCTGTTATTAGAGATTGCGCACGAGTCGATCCTTTCTTTTCTCGAGCGCCGCGAGATCGCGCTTTTCACGCCTTCGCCGCACTTATCCGATCCGCGCGGGGTTTTCACGACCCTGTACTCGAATCAGCGGTTGCGCGGGTGCGTTGGATATCCTGCGGCGGTTTTGCCGTTGTACCGCGCGGTAATGGAGACGGCGCGTGCAGCGGCTGCTGATGACCCGCGCTTCTCTCCAGTTACGCTGGATGAAGCACGCGATCTGCGAATCTCGCTGAGTGTTCTTTCCCCGCTCCAGCCAATTTCAGCGGATGCGGTCGAGGTCGGCCGCCACGGGCTGGTCATTTCTCATCACGGCCAGCGCGGATTGCTGCTGCCGCAAGTTCCCGTGGAGCATGGGTGGGGCCGCACCACATTCCTTGAGCAGACTTGCATGAAAGCAGGATTGCCGCCGGATGCGTGGAGCAGAGGTGCGCACATCGAGGCATTCACGGCGGAAGTGTTCGGCGATGCAGGAAGCGAAAACTAGCCTCCGGATTTTCCGAACAGTCGCACCGGGAGGATCTTCGAATAGAGCACATAATCACGATCTGTCGTGAACACGGCTGCGTTCGATCTTGTCGCCATAGCGCAAATTAACATGTCTACCGACGAAGTCGCGATGCCGCGAAACCGACATTGATTGCTCATCTCCGCGGCCAGTTCGTAATCCGAGGTTTGAATCTGCTTATCTTCGAAGGCCCGCAAATCCTCGCGTAGGCGCTTGAATTGTGACTGTTAGCGCATGCCGGAGAGCAACTCCTGGCGGATCGAGCCGATCATCAAGACCCTTCCTTCACGAATGAGCTCCGCCAACGCATTGCACATCCTGCTCTCCTCGGAACTCAGAACCTGACGACGCCGTCTAAGCGCCAGGGACCATACTGGCGTGTCTACCAGTACGTTCATTTGCGCTTTCGGCTCCGCGATGCTTTGTAGTCAAAATTCGGCTCGAAATCGAAAGTGCCGAATTTGCGGATCAACTTCTGTTGTTTGCGACGGCGGACGTATTCATCGAGCGCTGCTGTTACCGCGTCCTTCTTGGTCCTGTGCCCGCCGGTCACGCGCGCCTCTTCGATAAGAGTATCGTCAATCGCAAGATTTGTGGGCATATGTGTATATTTTTACACATTACAATGTGTAGCTACAGTCCAAAAAATACGGGGAAGGACTCGCCTTCCCCAGACTTGATTATTCTCTATTGGCGATCGAGTTCGACGGTGTCGCCCACGTGGACGGGTTCCAGTGCGAAGACGACCATACCGGTCGCCGTGGTAGGAGTGGTGCCGATAATTACGATTTCACCAACTCCGCGGCGCGGCATTTCGTCGGTGCGAATCACTGGGCCATGCCCGCGATCCAGAAAGCCAGGATTCACCTGGGGTGGGTCTTTCTGGGTCATTTCATACGAAGTTGCGTCGAAGGAGAGCGCATCCACAGGATTTTGCAGGACCTCGCCTGCGGTGCGTTCGGCTCGGACGAAATCGCCAACCTTCAAACCCTGATTTCCGCCGATATTCATGTAAACCTTTGCGCCCGTGCCCAGTTCGGTATCGAAATCCTTGGCAAGAACAATACGTCCGCTGGTCTGGCCGTTTGCAAGCGCGTAGCGATCAAAGCGCACTGGCGGGTGGAAGGCCACCGTGGTCTTGTCGACGAAAGGAACAACCAGATCACCGGGAGCAACCGTATCGCAGCTGAACTCGATCTTGGCGATCGCCATCCGGCTGCGAGTATCAATCACGCGCGCCAGCGCGACTTCGGCATAAGGCTGGCCCGCCGCTTTCACGGCTGCGAACTGACCGGGAAACATTTCGAACCGGTTCGGGTCGTTCAATTGGCGAATGATGGTGTACTGTTTTCCCGCCTCATAGCCTTGACCGTGAAAGTAAATTACGTCACCGCTGCCAAAATTCGCAGTAAAGGGCGATTCCAGACCACCGGTCACAAACCTGTGCTCGGGCTGAGGCTTTCCGATGAACCCGGCGCAATAAAGGTCGGCACGGGTCGGCGTGATCACTCTTTCAATAGGGAAACCGACGGTGGTGTCAATCGTGCCTTCGGGGGTCGGCGCCGAGGACGTACCTTGTGCCCAGGCAAGTCCGGCCAGTAATGGTAACAAACAGAGTACTGCTTTCTTCATATCCCCTCCCAGGCACACGCCTGAAACATCCGAGCTAAGTTGCTTAAAACAAAGAAAATCCCAACATGAAAAGTAGCAAGGTAACCAGGGTGGGTCAAGTTACGCAGGTCTAATCAAACCGCTTGTTAAAAAGTTTGCTGCCCTAATGAAGTGCAATCTTGTTGCATCCGTTACTACGTACCTGTAATATCGCGCGGTTATATGGGCACGGCAAATAACCATTATTCGAGACTTTTGCAGCTGCGGCTGCCGAAAATTTGCGTTGCCATTGCGGGCTCCACTCCCGCCGAGTTGCTGGAAAAGACCGAAGCTGTGGCTCGTGATAACCCTTTTGTTGAGTTAAGGTTAGATTACATTCCCCGGCCCGGCACGGCCTTCGCCAAGATCAGGGAATTTACCGAAACCCATCCCTATGTCGCCGTTGTCGCTAACTGCCGGCGAGCTGCCGCCGGGGGAAAGTTTAAGGGCTCGATAGCGTCGCAAATGGACGTGCTGACCAAAGCGGCGGAAGCGGGTTGCCAGCTCGTCGATATTGAATTGCAGACGGCGAGCCGCCTGAAGCCTGCTCAGCTTGCCAAAATGCACTCGAAGGCGGCCGTTGTGCTCTCATTCCACGACTTTCGAGCGACCCAAAAGCTGGAAGAAACACTTAAGAAGATGTCGGCTTATCCGGCGGACTTTTACAAGATTGTCGGAACCGCGAACAGCTTGTCCGATAACGCCACGATGATGAAATTCCTGGAGAGGCACCAGGATTCTCACAGTCTGGTCGGGCTTTGCATGGGCGAGCAAGGGATTATCAGCCGGGTACTTGGAGTGCGGGCCGGCAGCGCTTTCACGTTCGGAGCCCTTACCTCGGACGAAAAGACCGCACCCGGCCAGGTGACCGCGCAGGAGCTGCGCAGCGTTTACCGGCTGGAGCAGGTGGATGCAGCGACCAAGGTCTATGGGGTGGCAGGCGATCCCATTTCCCAATCCCTTTCGCCCGCTATTATGAACGCGGCCATGCGCCGAGAGAATGTGAACGGCGTATTTCTGGCGTTGCACGCCAAATCCCTGAAGGATTTGCTCACGTGCGTGAAGGAGATCCCGATTCAGGGGCTCGCCGTCACCATGCCGCACAAGCAGTCCATCCTGCATTACCTGGACAATACCGATCCGCAGACCGCGAAAATCGGCGCCTGCAACACGGTCGTTCGTTCGCAAGACGGCAAGCTCTACGGATTCAACACCGATACGGCCGGTGTGGTAAATCCGCTCGAGCAGCGCATTGCGCTGAATGGGGCGCGCATCCTGGTGTTAGGGGCGGGTGGCGCAGCCCGGGCGGCGGTATTCGGACTGAAGGAGCGGGGCGCAGAGGTCTTCATTTTGAATCGAAATGCTGAGGCGGCGCAAAAGCTGGCGCGACAGGCCAAGGCGCGAACCATAAAACGCCCAAACCTCAAGAAAATGGATTTCGACGTCATCATCAATGCCACGCCGGTGGGAATGGCGAACACACGCGAGTCGCCGCTCAATGCTGATGAGATCAAGGCGAAAATCGTCTTCGACATGGTCTACGATCCGGCGGAAACGAAACTGTTGAAGCTGGCCAAGGAACGGGGGGCGGAAACGATTCCCGGAAGCGTGATGTTCGTGCACCAGGCCGCGAGGCAATTCGAGATTTGGACGGGTAAACCTGCGCCGAGAGAGGACATGTTGCGGATCGTGATGCTGGCGCTGGCAGAGAGGGCGGCGAAGAGAGTGGCTAGCTAGTGGTTAGTGGCTAGTGGCTGGTTCTTCGTGGATCGTGGTTCGTGGTTCGTGACTCGTGGTTCGTTGAGCTTGAACGTAGATTTTCCTTCGACGTGCGCATCCTGCCGATTTGCTTTTCCTCAGTCCGTATGCACGGTACGGTGATCTTCGTCACTGCCTGTGATCTCTGGGAAGTCTATTATCCGCCCCATGTCTGATTCACTACTCATGGGGCCAGTACGGCACTACCGTGACTTAGTTGTGTGGCAGCAGTCTTTGAACATGGTCTCCGAAGTCTACCGACTAACCCGAGTATTTCCAGCGGAGGAACGCTTCGGATTGACAGCCCAGATCCGACGGGAGGCAGTATCTGTTCCAAGCAATATTGCGGAGGGTCAAGGGAGATGTTCCACAGGAGAGTTCCGCCAATTTCTGGGACACGCCAGAGGGTCATTGCTGGAGCTCGAAACGCAGCTCTTTATCGCACATAATTTGGGCTACTTGGCAGATGGAACAAGCTCCGCTGTAAACACCCAAATCGAGAAAATGGCAGGATGCTGAATGCGCTACTGAACTCATTGAGCGACCATCGAAATACAAGCCACTAGTCACGAAACACGGGCCACTCTCGGGTATTTGACCACTGGCCACTAGCCACCCGCTTTCAGGAAGTTTGCGATCAGCTTCTTCCCTTCACCGGTTAACACGCTCTCGGGATGGAACTGCACGCCTTCGGTAGGAAACTTCTTATGCCGCAGGCCCATGATGGTGCGTAATCCGTCGGATTCGGTGGTCCAAGCGCTGACTTCGAGATCGGCAGGCAGGGTTTTCTCTTCAACTATGAGCGAGTGATACCGGGTAGCCGTAAATGGCGATGGCAAGCTCTTGAAAACTGTCTTCCCGTCGTGCTTCACCTGGCTGGTTTTGCCGTGCATCAGATGCGGGGCCCGGATAACCTTGCCGCCGAAAGCAGCGCCTAGCGCCTGATGCCCCAAGCAAACTCCTAGAATCGGAATCTCTCCACTGAGCTGCCGAATGAGATCGATGCTGATGCCCGCTTCCTGCGGCGTGCACGGGCCGGGGGAGATCACGATGCGCTCGGGATGCATGGACTTCAGTTCGTCGACGGTGACCTGATCATTACGCCGAACTACAACGTCTGCACCCAGCTCCCCCAGATATTGGACCAGGTTGTAGGTGAACGAGTCGTAATTATCGAGGACGAAGACCATGGGGTGGGTTTAGGGTATCACTGCGAGAGTGGGTCGTGGCTCGTGATTCGTGGTTCGTGGTTCGTGGTTCGTGAGCCGTCCTAAGAGCCAGCGCAAAAGACGGCGATTAAAGTCTCGTGCTGCAACAACCAGCTTGAACACCAAGGCCCAGTCACAAACGCCAGCCATGAATCGCGAGCCACGAGTCACGAACCACGAGCCACGGCTGTTCAACTTCCCCTTGACATACCTGTGCCGAAGTTTCATCCTTACAGGGGTTTAAGAACTTACCTCATGGGAGTGGAAGTCCAGCAGGCGGAAAAACGAGCTACGCGCCGCTTCGCATTGCGCCTGCCGGTTTCGGTAAATTACGCCGGCAGCAACACGGCAGCGTTCCCAGCGCACACCAAGGATGTGAGCGCGCGCGGTATCTGCTTCTATCTTGATTCACCGCTCGCCACCGGCTCAGACATCGAATTCACACTTACACTTCCACCCGAAATCACCCTCACTGAGAGTATCCGCGTACGCTGCAAAGGGAAAGTGGTGCGGGTCGATCAGGGCTTGGCCGACTCGAAAGTGCCTGTCGCGGCCGTTATCGACGAATACGAATTTCTGTCGGAAGCGTAAAAAGCATTCCGTAATCGGCCCTTTGGGGTTCGATCCCTCTGATTTAGGCCCGCAGCCGCAACCCTTCCGGTTCTTTATAAGCCGCGAAACTAGTGCTACTCTCAACCTGCGGCCTTCCATAATCAGGAACTGTTGTGTCTCGCGCTATAGCCCATTTTTGCGTGCTGCTGCTCACTCTCGTCGCCCTGCCGGCATGGCCGCGCAGTGAGCCGGCCGCAGTGCAACTGGTGAAGATCGTTCCCGAGGATAATGGCGTAACCATCGAAGTCCATTCCACCCGCGCAATTACTCCCCAATTGCAGACCTTGGAGAATCCCTTGCGGCTGGTGATTGACCTTCCCGGTTCGACCCTGAATATGGAACGCAAACGGATTCCGTTCCGCAATGAACAGATCAAAGATGTGCGCATGAATCAATTTCAGGCGCAGCCGGCGGTCGCGCGCATTGTGTTAGACCTCAGCGGCCCGGTGCAATACACCTGGGATGCTCTTGGGAATCGTTTGAATATTCGGATTCATGCTGATGAAACCGCTGCCGCCAAACCACCTACAGTGCCTGCCGCCACGCCGGGCACTGAGCCTATCGCGGTTCCTTATTCCCAGGGCAGTTCGGGCACGTTGGTTGAAGCTGGCAGCCGGGTGGGCAGCGGGTCTTCCATTACGGCCACCGATCAGACTGCGGTCCTGCGCCTGACGCGTGGTGGCGAAGTGAGAGTTTGCCCGGGCACGACGCTCTCGGTCGCGACATCTTCGAACGGACAGGATTTGATGCTGGGCATGAACGGCGGCTCGATCGAGACACACTATCATCTCGAAGAATCGTCGGATTCAATTCTGACGCCGGATTTCCGCATTGTGCTTCCCGGTCCGGGTGAGTTCAACCTGGCGGTCAGGTCTGACCCGCGCGGCGACACCTGCGTGAGTTCGCTGGCTGGAAGCAATTCGTCGGTGGTGGTTGCCGAGCTCCTGGGGAATGGAACTTATGAGGTGAAGCCCGAGCAGCAGGTCTTGTTTCGGCAGGGGCGGATGCAATCGGTGGAAACACCGTTAACCGGTTGCGGATGTCCGCCGCCGCAAGAGCCAGTTATGCGTGCGGCAAACGATCCGGCAGCGGTAGTGCCCGAAAACAAGACAGGAAACCAACTTTCGCTCGCCAACTCGAACGAGCAGCCGTCAAGCACAGTGGGAAACGGGAAGCGAGATGCCGGCGAGAAGCCAAGCGTGGCCCCTGTTCCCGACGCCTCAAGTACAGAAAATAATCAGGCGCAAGCCCAAGTCGCAACTCCGTTGGTGTTCAACGCCAAAGAATTTGCGCGGATGAGAGCAGAGACGCCGCCTGCCTTCAGCGCGAAGGTGATGGCGATGCCGCTATCGGCAAAGCCAGCCGACCCTCTGCCGCCGGTACTGGTTTTGCCGCCGCCTGCGCCCAAACCTCACAAAGGATTTTTCGGCCGGCTATTCCGATCGATATTCTGAGGTCCGAGAAAAACTGACGCTAAGACCTGGTGGCGCGCTTGGCCGCCTTGGCCAGGGGGGTTACGCGTTCGCGCATGTCGTCAGCGAACTCGGAGCCGCGGTCCATCACTTCATCGGCGAAATCCTTGGCATTTTCTTTCCAGTCATCGAAGGTTTCCCGTGCGGTCTCGTAGCTGCGGCGCAGGTCGCGACGCATCTGGCGTCCGGCTTTCGGGGCAAAGAGCATTCCGACCACGGCCCCCGCGCCCAGTCCGATCAGAAGAAAGGTTATTGCCGTGCCGACAGTGCCGCTGCTCTCATATTTGCCTTCTCGCATGAATACACCTCGTAATTTTCAGGCTTGGATTCCAACCTAAACATTTTAGCTGTATGACCGGCAGGCGGTCAGGATTTAATGATCGGGTGATCGGATGGTCGGACGATCCGATGGTCAGATCACCCGATGGCCCGATCGCCAGATTCCGTATAAAATACACAGGTTAGCCCACGCCAGGCTTGACTGCACCAGTCTTCACTCTGCGGTCGGCGGTCGGCCCGCAATAAGTCTTAAGGAAGTCTTCGATCAGCAAATAAGGAGAGCATTTCAGCAATGGCCATTCCAGCCACACAACTGCGTCCCGGCATGATCATTAAGCATAATAATGACCTGCACTCGGTGTTCAGCGTCGAGCACCGCACGCCCGGCAACCTGCGGGCATTTATTCAGGCGAAACTTCGCAACCTGCGCACCGGCGCCATGTTCGAGCACCGCTTCCGCTCGCCTGACCCCATTGAAAAGATCAACGTCGATGAGATGCAGATGGAATATCTCTACAACGATGGCGACGGCTATTACTTCATGAACACGGAGAACTACGAGCAGAC
>DATIYR010000335.1:0-13699 GCA_035517535.1 Terriglobales bacterium | reverse complement strand
ATTGAGTGCAAGAGCTGGGCCGCTGATGCGCTTGTGCAAATCTTGAACCCAATGCAGCAACGCCGCAAAAAATACGAGGAGAATCCCCGCCTCGCCTGGGATATCCTTGAGGCAGGCTCAGAACGCGCGCGGAGCGTGGCTTCGAGCACGATGAAGGAAGTTCGCGCTGCAATGAAAATGTCGCTCGACCACGAAGCCCCGTCGAGCGCTCAAGGAGCGAAGTAGTTGATGGCGCAGGAAGCGCTCAAAGTTAAGGAAAGTCAAAATCCCCAGCCTCCCCAAACGACGGGGAAGGCTGGGGCACCCTCCGGAATTGAGTTGGCTCAGACCGGTCCGCGCAGGGACACGAGCGACTTTCCTTTCGCTGTCGCCGTCGGCGATGTCTACGAAGGCCCACTTGACCTTCTGCTCGATCTCGTCCGCAAGCAGGACATCGACATCTACGACATTCCCATCGCGAAAATTACCGCGCAATATCTCGCCTATGTGGAAAAGTTGCGCGAGCTCGACGTGAACGTCGCCGCGGAATTTATCTACATGGCCGCGGTTTTGATTCACATCAAGTCGAAGATGCTCTTGCCACGCGATCCTGCGGCTTCGTCAGAAGAGCAGGAAGACCCACGCACCGAGCTCGTGAATCGCCTGCTGGAGCATGAAAAATTCAAGTCCGCCGCACAGATGCTTTTGCAGAAGCAGCAGATCGAAGACGCCGTGCGCTCGAATCCCGCGATCCGCGAGTTCATCGACGCTGAAGGCACGGAGCCCGAAATCGCCGCCGACATCATCGACTTAGTGAAAACGTTCCAGCAGGTTCTGGAGCGCGCGCGCACGCGGCCGATGATCCAGGTAGATGAAGAAACAGTCACCGTGAGCCAGATGATCGAATATTTGCGGCGCCGGCTTACGCTTGAAGACCGCCCGTTGCGGCTCAAAGAATTTTTACGCAACGTGCAATCGCGGCAGGGGCTGGTGTGCATGTTTTTGGCATTGCTGGAACTGGTGCGGCTGCAGGCAATTCAGGTTCGGCAGGACAAGCTGTTCGGCGAAATTCTGGTGCGCAAGCACGAGCATTTCGATGCAATCATGTCGCAGCAAGCCGCCGTTCGTGATGACTGGAGATGAACAGAGTGGCTAGTGGCCAGTGGCAAGATTCGGAAACCGGTTCTACTGATCACTAGCCACTGACCACTGATCACTATGTCTTTAAAAGCAAACATCGAAGCCATCATCTACGCCGCGGAAACGCCGATCACGCTCGACCAGATCATTGCACTGGTCAAAGAGCTTTCCGGCATCAGTGACAATATCGAGCTGCGCCAGGCGGTCATGATCGCGATCGAAGAACTTCGCAGCGAATACTCGACCGACTCTCACGGGATCGAGCTCCGCCAAATCGCCGGCGGATACCGCATGTCCACCAAGCCCGAGCAGCATGACCTCGTGCGCTCGTTCGCGAAGAGCCTGAAGCCGCCGATTCGCCTTTCATTGCAGGCGCTCGAAACACTGGCGGTCATCGCCTACAAGCAGCCCATCACGGTGCCTGAGATCAGCGAAATTCGCGGCGTCGATTCGAGCGGAGTCATCGCGACGCTGCTCGACCGCAAGCTCATCACCACCTCCGGCCGCAAAGATGTAGTCGGCCGGCCCATCCTCTACAAAACGACGAAGGAATTCCTCCTCCGCTTCGGATTGAAAGATGTGAACGAACTTCCCAGCATGGAAGAATTCGAGAAGCTGGTCGCGGAGTCATTCCAGAGTGACTTACTGCCTCCGGAACAAAGTAGCGCCCCATCAGCGGATTCGGCTAATACGCAAGAGAATCCCGTAGAAGCAGAAAAAACCGCGTAGCGGCTACTAACTCAGAAAGTGAAACTGGCGCAGTCGAATTTCTCGCCTCTTTGATACTCTTTTCTCACCATGCCCTCCGAGCGCCTGCAAAAAATTATTGCCGCTGCCGGGATCGCTTCGCGACGCAACGCCGAGAAGCTGATCGCCGCCGGTGCGGTCTCAGTGAACGGACAAACCGTCACTGAGCTTGGTTCCAAGGCCGATCCCGAGCGCGACCACATTCGCGTGAATGGAAAGCTGCTGCAGGGGGCGGAGCGCCACGTGTATCTTCTGATGAACAAGCCCAAGGGATACGTCACTACGGTCAGCGATCCCGAAGGCCGGCCCACCGTTATGGATCTTCTTCGCGGAATCCGTGTACGTGTTTATCCCATCGGCCGCCTCGATTACGCGAGCGAAGGTCTGCTCTTGCTGACCAATGATGGCGATCTCTCTCACAAGCTGATGAAAGCGGCGTCGCACGTGGCAAAGGTTTACGTGGTGAAAGTGGCGGGCGTACCGGATGAGAGTGGGTTGGAAAGGATACGTCGCGGACTGTCGATTCCTACTGAAAATGGATTTGGATCTCCCGAGTACAAGCTGCCTAAAAGCAGGTTCCCGTTCGACTCCCGCGCTCCGCTTGCTCGCTCAGGGCAGGCTCTCGACTCCGCAGATGAATCCCCAAAGAGATTTATCTCCTCCGCTCGGAATGACAGTAGTTTCAAAAGAGGCTCACAACGCGTTAAAACCGCTCCGGCAAAAGTTCGTCTCATCCGCGAAGGTGACAATCCCTGGTACGAAGTGACTTTGACCGAAGGCAAGAACCGCCAGATTCGCCGAATGTTCGAGGAGATCGGGCATCACGTCGAGAAAATTAAACGGGTGCGCTACGGCCCGTTGAGTCTCGACGTCCCCCCGGGCGAATTCCGCCGTCTGAGCATTGGAGAAATCGAAAAATTGAAAGCCGCAGTTCGGAAAACGGAAAGAAGCAATTAGGCCAAAATAATGACGATGTCGCTTCTCCATTCCAACGCTGAACAAAGACAGCGCAACTTTCCTTCACTTTGGGGTTAATACGGTTGGGAGCGTGACTCCAACGCACCCACGTGTTAAATCTGATACTTGAAGCTTCGCTTCATCACAAACAAAATTGCAAGAGTTGGAGCCTAAGATATGATTCGCGATTTAATTCGGGGAGTTGGAATCACCGCATTGTTGCTTTCTAGTCTGACTTCTTTCGCCCAGCGCCGCATGGATGATCAGAACTATGAGGGAACGGCCAATGCCGTCAGCGCGGGGGGAAATTGGATGCAGTATTCTTCCGAAGACCGCATGACGGCGGCGAAGAGAGTTCGTTTCGAATTGCCGGCCAACAATGCGCCGCAGAGCGACCCGAGTGCCAAGGTGGTCCTCTATTGCACCAATGGCAAACTTACCCTGGCGGATTTTCATCCTGGCGAGCGACTTTCGCGTCCGAACTGGCCTGGTTTTTGGGGACAACCCCAAATGCGCGTGAGAATACGCGTTGATGGTGCGCATAGCGACCACAATTGGAATTGGATCAACGGACATTTTCTTTCCATGGATAAAGGCACGACGCGCGAGATGCTAGGGGCGCACCTGTTCCGGGTAGAGTTTATGACTCCCGGTGGGCCGCAGATTGCGGAGTTCTCGCCAGCGGGACTGGATTTGAAGCTCGTTAAAGAGGCGTGCGATCTGACCCCGAAGAAGCCGTAAGAAATATGTCGGGCTACGGGCGAGGACGCCCGTAGCTCCACATTCGCACATTGCATCTTTCCAATCTTCTTTCTGATCCGCCGAATCGAGCGGCTCTATTCACGAAAATTTATTAGTCAGCCGCGAGACAACAGGCCATCGGCTGCGTCATCATTAGGGTGAGGTGCCCAGATGACGACAACTTCCCTCCCCGGCATTTCACACTCACCTCTGGCCCAAGAAGAACTTACAAAAATCCACGCATATTGGCGCGCCGCGAATTATCTTTCGGTTGGGCAAATTTATTTGTATGCGAATCCGCTGCTGCGCGAGCCATTGACGCTCGAGCACATCAAGCCACGCTTGCTGGGCCATTTCGGGACCACGCCGGGACTGAATTTCATTTATGTGCACTTCAACCGGGTCATTAAGAAGTACGACCTGAATGTGATTTACGTGTGCGGCCCCGGACACGGCGGCCCGGGCATGGTGGCGAATGCATATCTCGAAGGCACCTACACCGAGCTGTATCCCAACATTCTGCGTAATGAAGAAGGAATGCGGCGGCTGTTCAAGCAGTTCTCGTTTCCGGGCGGGATTCCCAGCCACGACGCGCCAGAGACCCCCGGCTCAATTCATGAAGGCGGCGAGCTCGGGTATTCGCTGAGCCATGCTTGCGGCGCGGCGTTCGATAATCCCGATCTGCTGGTCTGCTGCGTGGTGGGCGATGGCGAAGCCGAAACCGGGCCGCTTGCGGCCGGCTGGCACATCAACAAATTCATCGACCCGCAGCGAGACGGCTGTGTGCTGCCGATCCTCCACTTGAACGGGTACAAGATCGCGAATCCGACGATACTCGGGCGAATGACCGATGACGAGTTGACGCAGCTCTTCTCTGGTTATGGGTGGAAGCCATATTTCCTTGAGGGACACGAGCCCGAGCACATGCATCAACTGATGGCGGCGACGCTGGAGCACATCGTGGAAGAGATCCACTCAATTCAAAGCCAGGCGCGCAAGAACGGCAAATCGGGGGTGGCGGAATGGCCGATGATTGTGATGCGTACGCCGAAAGGCTGGACGGGACCAAAATTCGTCGATGGAAAACCGGTTGAAGGGACGTGGCGCGCGCACCAGGTGCCGGTTGCTGATCTGCAACAGAAGCCTGAGCACCTGAAAATTCTGGAAGACTGGATGCGGAGCTATCGGCCGGAAGAGCTTTTTGATGAAAAGGGAACTCTGATTGCGGAACTGGCTGAGCTTCCACCGAAAGGCAACCGCCGCATGAGCGCAAATCCACATGCGAATGGTGGCGTGTTGCTGCGCGATCTGGTCATGCCGGATTTCCGAAGCTATGCAGTCGAGGTGCAGAAACCAGGAACGGTGCAGGTTGAATCGACGCGCGTGCTCGGCGGATTTCTGCGCGATGTGATGAAGCTGAACCTGGACTCGAGGAACTTTCGCGTGTTCGGGCCGGACGAAACTGCCTCCAACCGGCTCGAGTCGCTCTATGAAGCGACGCCGAAAGAATGGCTGGAGCCGATTCTTCCGGTCGACGAAAATCTGGCGCCGAATGGCCGCGTGCTCGAAATGCTGAGCGAGCACATGTGCCAGGGCTGGCTGGAAGGTTACTTGTTGACTGGGCGCCACGGGTTTTTCTCATGTTACGAGGCCTTCATTCACATCATCGATTCCATGTTCAACCAGCACGCAAAGTGGTTGAAGGTGACCCGCAACATTGAATGGCGACGCCCGATTGCTTCATTGAATTACCTGCTCACGTCGCATGTCTGGCGGCAAGACCATAACGGCTTCACGCATCAGGACCCGGGGTTCATCGATCATGTGGTAAACAAGAAAGCCGATGTTGTCCGTGTGTATTTGCCGCCAGATGCGAACTGCCTACTTTCGGTCGCCGATCATTGTCTGCGAAGCCGGCATTACGTAAATGTTATCGTCGCGGGAAAACAGCCAGAGCTGCAGTGGCTGGATATGGAAGCGGCGATCGAGCATTGCACGAACGGGATTGGGATTTGGGAGTGGGCGAGCAACGACGACGATTCCGAACCTGATGTGGTCATGGCCTGCGCGGGTGACGTGCCTACGCTCGAAACTCTGGCCGCGGTCGACTTGTTACGCCAGCACTTCCCTGAGTTGAAAATTCGGCTCGTCAACATCGTTGATCTGATGACGATTCAGCCTTCAACCGAGCACCCGCATGGATTATCGGACAGTGATTTCGATTCGCTGTTTACGGTGGATAAACCGGTGATTTTTGCGTATCACGGATATCCGTGGCTGATTCATCGGCTGACTTACCGCCGGCACAATCACGATAATTTTCATGTCCGCGGATACAAAGAAGAAGGCACCACGACGACTCCGTTCGACATGACTGTGCTGAACGATCTTGATCGCTTTCACCTGGCCGGCGACGTGGTGGATCGCGTGCCCAAGCTACGGCGCGTGGGCGGACATTTTAAGCAATTCGTCCGGAACAAGCTTATCGAACATAAGCAGTATGTTCACGAACACGGAATCGACATGCCGGAAATTTTGAACTGGAAATGGCAATACTGAAGCCCAAGTTTCCTTGGTGTGGTTTCGATTTTTCAACCACAAGGGACGCGAAGGTTCACGAAGGCAAACTCGTAAGACTTCTTCCGAATCATTTCGTACGATGAAAATCCTAGTTTTGAACTCAGGATCGAGCACGCAGAAAACAGCGCTGTTCGACATCGAATCCGCTGCTTCATCCGAGCCCGTCGCGCCTCTCTGGGAGGGAAAACTGGAGTGGGACGGCGAAAAGGAGAACCTCACGGTTCGAAATGGACGTGGAAAGCAAGTTCGCGAAGAGAAGGTGTGTAAGTTGAAGGACCGCGCATCATCATCTGTCGAGAAGATGGTCCAAATGGTATGGAGCGGGCCGGCCGCAGTATTATCGGGCGCGAATGAAGTGGACATGGTCGGACACCGTATAGTTCACGGCGGCGCCAAGCTGGAGGAACCTGTCGTAATCGATGGGCAAGTAAAACAGGACATTGCTGAAGTCGCGGAAATCGCGCCGTTGCACAACAAAGCAGGGCTGGAAGGAATTGAAACTGCGGGGAAGCTATTTCCGGGGAAAAAACAGATAGCGGTGTTTGACACCGGCTTTCACCGCACCATGGCAGATTATGCATTTACATATCCGGGACGCTATGAGTGGCTCGAACGCGGGATCAGGCGATATGGATTTCATGGAATCAATCATCAATACTGTGGGCACAGAGCCGCGCACATGTTGCAACGTGAAGTCGATTCAGTCAAGGTGGTGAGTTGCCATTTGGGAAATGGGTGCTCGCTGGCGGCGATCGACGGAGGAAAAAGCGTAAACACCACGATGGGGTTTACTCCGCTTGATGGTGTGATGATGGGGACGCGCGGCGGTGAGATCGACCCGGGCATTCTGGTGCACCTGATGCGCAAAGACGGGTGCGGGGCGAACGAACTGGATGACTTGCTGAATCGTCATTCAGGATTGCTCGGAATTTCCGGCGTATCGAGTGACATGCGTGACGTTGTCGAGGCCTCGAGTAAGGGCAACAAGCGCGCGAAACTTGCGTTTGAAATCTTTGTGCATCGCCTGCGAACTGCGATCGCAGCTATGGCCGCGTCGATGGGCGGGATTGATGCGCTGGTCTTCACCGCGGGTATCGGGGAAAACTCCGTAGAGGTGCGACGGGCTGCCTGCGAGAAGCTGAGCTTCTTGGGAGTGCAGATTGACTCCGCGAAAAACGGCGCCGCAAAGCCGGATGCCGACATCGCAACGCCCGAATCGCGGGTGCGTGTGTTGGTAATTCGCGCGCAGGAGGATTGGAGCATCGCACGAGAATGTGTTCGCCTGAAACTGAACCAGAACGTCCAAAATTCCCGCGATTAAGCGTGGCGCGCTTAGTTGTGCCCGGCCAGTTTTCGCCTGCCTATCCAACTTCCAAGCATTCGCGGATTTCCGCCTCACTGAGCGTGTGATCGGAATTCTTCGCCCGCTTGTAAATTCGTTCCACCAAATCATCGCTTGCCGTGAACCCGTGCTGTTCCAGCCAAAAGAGCACATTCGATTTGCCACTCATTGGGCCGATATCGATGACCTGCTCCATGCCGAAGAAATGCGAGGGCACGCCGGAATAAACCGCATTCGCCAGCTCGACGTCATTTTTCTTGTAGGCTTTGATCACGGCTGCAGCATGCACTCCGGTCGCGGTGCGAAATGCGTCTTCGCCGACGACGGGATAATTCGGCGGAATCGCCACGCCAGTCGCGCGGGACACTGACTCGCAATAGTCGCGCAACTTAGTCAAATCTTGTTTGTCCCACGGGGGAACGCCCATGAGCTTCAGGTTGACCAGCATCTGGTCCATTTGCGTGTTGCCGACGCGCTCCCCGGTGCCGAGCGCGCAGGCATGAACGCAATCGGCGCCAGCCGCAAGCGCCGCCATAGAATTGGCGATGGCGAAACCGCGATCACAATGGCCGTGCCAATCGACGCGAATCTTTTCTCCCGACGGCTTCACCACTTCATCGATCACAAACTTCACCAGTGCGTACGCGCCCATCGGAGTCGAATGGCCGGCCGTGTCGCAGACCACAATGGCCCGCGCACCGCAATTGATCGCTGCCGAGTAAAGCCGCTTCACCATTTCCGGGTCGCAGCGGCTGGTATCTTCGGTCACATACATCGACTCGAGTCCGAGCGAGATGGCATATTTGACAGCCCTCTCCGTCGTCTGGAGCAAGAACTCTTCCGTCCATCCTTCGGTGTACCGGCGAATCGGACTCGATCCGATAAAAGTCGCAGCCTCGATTCTCAGCCCCGTGCGCTGTACGATTTCTGCGATCGGGCGAATGTCATTCTCATGAGTGCGTGCCGCGCAATTCGCGCGAATCTTCATCCGATTGGCGACGATCTCGCGGGCCAGTGCCTCCACATGTTCAACTGCACGCGGCCCTGCGCCGGGGAGACCAAGGTCGAGTGAGTTGATTCCCAGATCCTCCATTAAATGCAGAATTTCAGTTTTTTCTTCTATGGAAGGATCGCGAACCGAAGGAGACTGGAGGCCATCGCGCAGGGTTTCGTCATTCAGTAAGACCGGCCGCGTAGGCACAAGCTCGAGCGGCAACGCCCGGTTCCAGTCGTAGATGAGCTCTGAAGCCTTCATCTTGACACTTTGCGGCACTATTCTACTCGATGAATTATATGAGGCACGCAGCGGGAGTTTGCTATGCTCAACCCTGAATGCGCACCTTTGTCGCTCTCGATCTGGGGCCGGAAATACGCGAGCAGATTCAGGAATTCGCGGAAAAGGTGAGACCGCTTGCTCCCGCGGCTCGCTGGGTGAGTGCGGAATCGTTGCACGTGACGTTAAAATTCATCGGCGAGAAGCCGGATGCGATGGTTAAGAAGATCGAAACCGCGCTCGCTTCGATCCACTGTGAAGTGTTTCAAATTCGGTTCAGCGGAGCTGGCTTTTTTCCAACCCCGCGGGCGGCACGAGTTTTTTGGGTTGGAATAGAAGCGGACGAAAACTTATCCAGATTGGCAAAGGTGGTTGACGATTCATTGTCCGAACTGGGCATCGAAAAAGAAGTCCGCGCGTTCAGCCCGCACCTAACTTTGGCGAGGGCAAGCGGCGGATCAGGCGCGCCCGGCTGGCGAAAAGGCGACAACTCCAACCGGCAGTTCGCGAAACTGCAGGATTTTCTCGGGAAGATTCCTGCCCCCGATTTTGGTACGATGACGGCCCGCGAGTTCTTTTTGTATCGCAGCCAACTCTCAAGCAAGGGATCGCAATACACGAAGATCGCGCGCTTCGAGTTAAACTCGGCAACCAACTAAGATGCATCCTGTTATCGTCAGCGCAGCAGTCGGATATTTGTTGGGATCGATTCCCTTTGGCTATCTGCTGGTGCGGATTTTTCGCGGCGCCGATGTGCGCACAACTGGAAGCGGCAACATTGGTGCGACCAATGTCGCGCGCACTTCTCCGGTGCTGGGAATTCTGACGTTGATGCTTGATCTGCTCAAGGGACTGGCGGCGGTGTGGATCGCTTTGACCTTTTTTCCTGAGACGCGGGTGGTTGCATTCATTGCAGCTTTTGCAGCGATCTGCGGTCACGTTTTTCCGGTATGGCTTCGTTTCCGCGGCGGCAAAGGAGTAGCCACGGGGCTCGGCTCTTTTCTGCTGCTCACGCCGAAAGCTATTCTGGTTGCGATAGGAGTTTTCCTTCTGCTGGCAGTTGCGTTTCGTTACGTGTCGGTCGCGTCTGTCCTGGCTGCCGCTTCACTGCCGCTTCTCGCATTTTCATTTCGAGAGGTAGTTAATCCCACGGAATTTATCTTCTTATTTCTCGGTTCGCTGCTGATCGTCGTGAAACACCACCAGAACATCAGCCGGCTGTTGTCGGGCATTGAGCCCCGGTTTCAGGTCAAGCGCAAATGAGCCGAATTGCGATCATCGGCGCCGGTGCATGGGGGACTGCGCTTTCGGTTGTGCTTGGCCGTAGCGGCCGGCATGAGGTGAAACTTTGGGCCTACGAGAAAGAGGTCAGGAATTCAATCGAGGCGACGCGCGCGAATTCCGTCTTTCTTCCCGATCAAATAATTCCTGATTGCGTAGAAGCGACGGACGATCTTACTGGAGCATTGAGCCGGGCCGAAATCGTGCTGAGCGCAATGCCATCACAACACTGCCGTCGGTTGTTCGAACAGATGTCGAGGCATCTCAGCCCGGAGATGCTCATTGTGAGCGCGACCAAAGGATTAGAAGAAACAACTCTGCTGCGCATGACGGAAGTGATTGCGGCCGTCGCGAAGAAGAATCGCAAGGAATGCCGCGTCGCCGCATTGAGTGGTCCGACGTTTGCGGCCGAAGTGGCACGAGGCGATCCAACCGCAATCACCATTGCCTCCTGCGACCATGATCTTGCCACGGCGGTGCAACGCGAATTCAGCGACCCCGCATTTCGGGTTTATACCAACGATGATGTTGTCGGCGTGGAGCTAGGCGGCGCTTTGAAAAACATAATCGCCATTGCCGCCGGTGTGTGCTACGGCTTGGGACTGGGGCATAACTCAGTGGCCGCGCTCATCGCTCGTGGGCTGGCGGAAATTTCGCGACTGGCGGTGGCCTGCGGCGGGCGTGCTGAAACCATGTCTGGGCTGGCAGGTTTGGGCGATCTGGTTCTGACGTGTACCGGCGCGCTTTCGCGAAACCGCAGCGTAGGAGTGGAGCTTGGACGCGGCAGAAAATTGCCGGAGATTCTCAGCGGCATGCACGGCATGGTGGCGGAAGGAGTTTTCACCACGAACGCGGCCGTCCAATTGGCAACGGCGCGAAGTGTGGAAATGCCGATTACTGAGCAGATGCACGCCGTCCTAAACGACGGCAAGTCGCCACGTGACGCCATTCATGCCCTAATGACGCGCAGTTCCAAGCGCGAAACCGGCGTTTCAATCTCAAAGTAGTCTATCGGCGGTAACCAGTAGTAATCAGCTGCTCGCGCGAACAAAGGCGTTCGCAGGTTCCCCGTCAGTACTTTGGTAACGGCGTTCTAGGCGCGGAATTTTCCTGCGCGTCCATGTTGGCAAGTAGAATTTTAGGTAGGATTCGTGGTCTGCTTCTTGTTCTGAGACATTGCCTTTGGCCGCAAAACTGGTTCCAAGTCGCATCCCTATTCTGTATGTAATCCTCAGTGTGCTCGTCCTGATCAGCGTGGTGCCGATGTACTTTTACTCGGCGCAAGTGCAGTCCATTAACCGCGACCGGCTTATCACGAACGAGCGCCTGCTGCAGAACACGGTCACCCGCTCGATTGCGGATGATATTGCCCAGCACGAACAATCGTTTCGCTTGATGCAGGCCAATCTCGCCTCGGCGCTGCAAATTGCCAGCGGCGGAGATTTGACTGGAGAGCATGTTGAAGCTCCGGAATTGCGAGCGCTGCTCGAAAATTTCGTTTCCTCGTCCGATGACCTGGCTTACGCCACCTTGCTGAATTCCGAGGGAAAAGGAATTTCCGCGGGACGAATCGAGCCCGATGCTTTTCTGCGGCGGGAACTGGAGCAAGCCTACTCGGCGGCGCGCGATTCGCGCGCCTACAACGGCCAGCCGCTCGTGATTGGCAGCGGCAATTCTTCGCAAACCGTCATGCTGCTCGCTACCCCGGTTATGTTCCAGGATAAATTTCTGGGAATGATTGCCTCAGCCGTTGACCTTGGATTTCTGGTTCGCCGCTTGCAGGAAACGGACCGCGCGGGTCTTAGCGCTTATGTCGTCGATAGCCAGGGCCGACTCGTCGCCGGCAACGCTGGCGGATACGTGACCGGCGAGGCGGTGACGAATCTCGAAATTGTGCGCAATTTCGTCGAGCAAGGTGGCAAAGCACAAATGGTCGCGGCGACCCGGGAATTCACGATTGGGTCGGGCAAAAACGCCGTTGCCATGTTGGGCACATACAGCCCGGTCACCAACCTGAACTGGGCAGTGATCGCACAAAAACCACGGCGCGAAGCCTACAGCAGCGTTTATGAGATGCAGCGCACCGCCCGCATTCTGGCGATATTTGCCGTCGGCCTGAGCATATTCGTCGGTATCATTGCCGCGCGCCGGATTACCAATCCGCTCGAAATCCTCACCGAATCCAGCCACGCTATCGCGCGCGGCGATTTTTCGCAGCGCGTGGAATTGAAGAGTCGTACTGAGATCGGCGAGTTGGCTTCTACGTTCAATTTCATGTCGCAGGAGCTGGAGCACTTCGTTCTGGATTTAAAACGGGCGGCGGCGGAAAACCGCGAGCTGTTCATGAATTCGATCCAGATGCTGGCCGGCGCGGTCGACGAAAAAGACCCGTACACGCGAGGTCACTCCGATCGGGTCACGAAGTATTCACTGATGATTGCGAAGGAGATGGGGCTCTCAGACGAATTCCTCGAGATCGTGCGGGTTTCGGCGCAATTGCACGACGTCGGCAAGATTGGAATCGAAGACCGAATTCTGAAGAAACCTGGCGCTCTTACGGCAGAAGAATTCGAAGTCATGAAGACGCACACGACGAAAGGCGCCAACATACTGCGGCCGGTAGCGCAGCTCAAGGAAATGCTGCCCGGAATTGAGCTTCACCATGAATCGCTGGACGGACGCGGCTATCCCCACGGTTTGAAGGGCGATCAGATTCCATTGCTACCCAGAGTTATTGCGGTCGCAGACACATTCGATGCTTTAACTACCAATCGTCCGTATCAGCAGGCGCACAACAGTGAGTCGGCATTGCGAATCATTCACTCGCTTTCGGGCAAACGGCTCGATCCTGCGGCCGTTGCCGCTCTCGATGCGGTGTTCCAGCGAGGCGAGATTCAACTCGCTCAGCCCACTACCATTGTCTCGGTGGCGGCGGCTGCGGGCGTTCCTGCCAGCATCATCTCTGCGCCAAGTCAATCGATCATCGAAATGGACCGCGCTTAATCGCGCAGTGAGGCCGGACCCGCTCGCTTTCTTCTCGCCGCTATAATGAAAATGAGTAGCTCGCGGTAAGAAGAATTCATGATTCAAACTCTCTTCGGCAGCACTGAGCAAAAACCCGGCCTTTTTGAACGAATGAAAGAGGCGGTGGCGCGCACTCGCGAGAACCTGAGCGAGCGCATAGACGAAGTCGTCGCCTTCAGCAAAGAAATCGACCGCAACACGCTCGACGACCTCGAAGCCACGCTCATCGGCGCTGATCTCGGTTCGGCAACAACGCATCAGGTTTTGGAAAAACTGCGCGAGCGCGCCGACCGCAAGCAGATCAAGGACGTAGAAGAACTCAAACGGTTGCTGAAGGAAGAACTCCTGGCGATTTTGAATACGGCGAATACACCTCCGGTGGAAAGACCGGAGGGAGTTCCTGAAGTCGTGCTTGTGGTTGGCGTAAACGGCACCGGAAAGACGACCACGATCGGAAAACTGGCGCAAACAGTGCGCGCAAACGGCAAAACCGTGCTGCTGTGCGCGGCGGATACTTTTCGTGCTGCGGCCATCGAACAACTGGAGATTTGGGGACAGCGAACGGGAACAGAAGTAATTCGCACGCGTGCGGGTGGCGATCCTGCAGCGGTACTCTATGATGCGCTCGAAGCCGC
>DATIYR010000334.1:0-3646 GCA_035517535.1 Terriglobales bacterium | reverse complement strand
TCACTGCGTCAAAATCACTGGCCCATTTCGCGTCACGGCTACGCAGTGCTCGAAGTGGGCGCTCGAACTGCCGTCGGCGGTTACGGCGGTCCATTTATCATCGAGTACTCTGGCTTCTGGGCCGCCCGAGTTCACCATGGGCTCGATCGCCAGCACCATGCCTTCGCGCAACCGCGTGCTTCCACCATTCGAGCGGAAATTCGGAATCTGCGGCTCTTCGTGCAGCTTGGTCCCGATTCCGTGCCCAACAAACTCGCGAACCACATTAAAGCCGTTCGCTTCCACGTATTCCTGCACGGCGGCGCCAATGTCGCTGACCGTATTGCCGACCTTGGCCTGCTCGATACCCTTGTAAAGCGAAGCTTCGGTCACTTCCATCAGCTTCTTGCGCTCCGGCGAAATTTCGTCGCCGACTGCCACCGTGATCGCCGCGTCGCCGTAGTAGCCATCGAGCACCACACCGCAGTCGATCGAAACAATGTCGCCAGGTTTCAGCACTCGCTTAGCCGAAGGAATTCCGTGCACGATCTCTTCATTCACCGAGGTGCAGAGCACGCACGGATACTCGTAATATCCCTTGAAGGCCGGCTTCGCGCCCAGTTCCTTAATCTTTTTCTCTGCGGTTTTTTCCAGGTCCATCGTGGTCACGCCCGGCGCAACCATTTTCTTCAGTTCGTCCAGAATCTGCCGCACGATGTGGCCGCTGCGCCGCATCTTTTCAATTTCCGACTGCGACTTGCAGACAATCGCCACGTTCAATTTCCCTTGGCCATGCTGCAGGCATGGCCATTAATTTCCTTAAAAATATCGGCGGTGACCTCGTCCACCGACTGATCGCCGTTGATGGTCACCACCCGCTCAAGCTTATCGTAATAAGCTGCTACCGGTTTGGTCTGGCGCTCGTAGGTATCCAGGCGTTCGCGGATGACCTCATCCCGGTCATCATCGCGAATGACCAGCCTAGCGCCATCCTTATCGCAGATTTCGTCTACGCGCGGCGGATTGGAATAGATGTTATAGATCGTCCCGTCGACGGGACAAGTCCGCCGTCCAGTGATCCGGAGCAACAACTTATTATAATCCACCTGAATACGGACGACAATCGGCAGCCACGACGCCCATTTCCCGGTTTCAAAGAACTCAAACTTCAAAAACGCATCGAGCCACGCGGCTTGCCTCTGGGTGCGGGGAAATCCATCGAGGATGAACCCTCGCTCGGCATCGGGCTCGCGCAGGCGCCAGGCGACAATATCGCACACCATGTTGTCAGAGACCAGCTCGCCCTTGGCGATGATCGACTGCACTTCCACCCCCAGCGGCGTCTGCTGCTTCACGTGCTCGCGCAGCAGGTCGCCGGTTGAAACCTGTGGAATGTGGTAGTGCTCGGTGATCCTCTTTGCCTGGGTGCCTTTGCCCGCGCCCGGTGGCCCGAGAAGCACAACCGGTCCGATGATCCGCAAAACCTGCTCTGCCATCAACCTGGCCCCAGCCCGCTCCTCGCGCCCCACCAACTTCGCAGGGACCCCACCCGGTATAACCGCCAAACAATCCGCCTTCTTCGGGACTGCCCTTAAGCCCAGTTGCGGCGGCCGCGAATCCGCCCGCTCCGGGGAGTGAAACCGTCGTAGTGCCGCATGATCAGCTGCGATTCGACCTGGGTCACAGTATCCATTGCCACGCCGACCACGATCAGCAGGGACGTGCCGCCGAAATAGAAGTTCACGCCCAAGCCGTTCAACATCCAGGTCGGCATATTTTCAAAGAACCGCCCCAGCGGGCCATACAAGTGGTTCAAGTGAATGCCGGTGATCATCCATTCCGGAATCAGCGAGATGATGATCAGGTAAATCGCGCCGACCAGGGTGATGCGGGTCAGAATCTCATTGATGTGATCAGCCGTACGTTTGCCGGGACGAATGCCGGGAATGAACCCGCCATATTTGCGCATGTTGTCCGCAACCTCGTTCGGGTTGAACACGATGGAAACGTAAAAGTACGCGAAGAAGATAATTCCGATCGCGTACAAAACCGTGTACAGCGGCTCGCCCCAATAGAGCGCACGCAGCACTGGACCGAAGTGTGGATTGTCACGCAGGCCGAACAGTAGCGTCTGCGGAATGGTGACAATGGATGAGGCGAAAATGACCGGCATCACGCCACCAGAGTTCACGCGCAAGGGCAAATGCGTCGATTGCCCGCCCATCATTTTGCGCCCGATGATGCGCTTGGCATATTGGACCGGAATGCGCCGCTCGCTGCGTTCGACATAAACGATGAAGGCCACGATCGCGATCATGACGACGACTAACACGATCATGATGATCGGTGTCAACGGCCCCCAGGAAGCATTCCTGGCCTTGTCGATAAGGTCCTCAACCCCGCGCGGCAGGCCAACCACGATGCCGGCGAAAATCAGCAGCGACATGCCGTTGCCGATTCCGCGATCGGTGATCTGCTCGCCCAGCCACATGATGAAAACGCTGCCGGTGGTGAGCGTCAGAACAGTCATCAGAACAAAACCGATGCCGGGAGTGAGAACGAAATTGCCGGCCTTCTGCAGGCTGTAAGCAATGCCCAGGGATTGGACGGCGCTGAGGCCCAGGGTCAGATAGCGCGTCCATTGCGTGATCTTCTTGCGGCCGAGTTCGCCTTCTTTTTGCAGTTTGGCGAGCGGCTCGTAGACGACCGTCAGCAACTGCAAAATAATCGATGCCGTGATGTACGGCATGATGCCGAGGGCGAAGATGGTCATCCGGCGAAACTGGCCGCCGGAAAAGAGATCGACGAATCCGAGGAGCGTTCCCCGGTTTTGCTCAATGAACTGCGAGAATAATTGCGAATTGATCCCCGGAATGGGAATGTGCCCGCCGATGCGGTACACGGCCAGCAACGCCAGCGTAAAGATGATCCGCTTGCGGAGATCAGGAATACGAAATATATTTGCGAACTTCTCGAACATATAAAAACCAGCTTCTGGCTGCGAGCTGCGAGCTTCGAGAAACCAACGCTAGGTCGCTCACAGCTTATCGGTCGCCGCTCACTGCTTACTTTCTAATTGCAAAACCTCGAACTTCCCGCCAGCTTTGGTGATCTTCTCTTGCGCGGATTTCGAAAACTTGTGCGCCTGAATGGTAACAGCGGATTTGAGTTCGCCGTCGCCAAGAATTTTGACCGGGCGCTTGGTGCTGATGACGCCAGCTTTGCGCAGAACATCGGGATTAATCGTGCTCTCGCCGAGGGCCGCAATCTTCTCGAGATTCACGATGTTGTATTCCGTCCGGAAAATGTTGGTGAAGCCGCGCTTCGGCAACCGGCGATGCAATGGCATCTGGCCGCCTTCGAATCCGCGCAACAGCCGCGAACCGCTGCGCGAACGCTGGCCCTTGTGGCCGCGCGTGGAAGTCTTGCCCATGCCCGAGCCCATGCCTCGCCCGACGCGCTTGCGGTTCTCGGAAGCTTTATGTGGTTTGCGAATAGTTGAAAGATTCATAAATAAGCTCTCAGCTTTTAGCTCTTAGCCTTTAGCTTGAACCAAATCGGTCGAGGTCTGGCTAAGAGCTAAAGGCTAAAAGCTGCCTTACTGAACAATCTCCACCAAATGCGGCACCTTGGCGACCATGCCGCGAATGGCCGGCGTATCCGGCCG
>DATIYR010000333.1:0-2304 GCA_035517535.1 Terriglobales bacterium | reverse complement strand
TGATCGACGTGGGCGATGATCGCGATATTGCGAATTCGTGAGGTCAATGGTTCGTTCAGCCTCGTGCTCTTGATCTAATTTACAGTACGCGCGCGAAAGCTGGTTTCGGCCAACACTCCTCTTCCTTCGGTAGAGATTCCTCTCTTCCCCAATATGTCATCCCGAACTCGCGCTTCCGCGAGAGAGGGACCTTACCTCCGCATGCAACACGCGTGCCGTCGAGAGGACAAACATTTGAAGTGTGCAGTGTTGAAAAATGGCCAAATCCAAAGAAAAGCAGACGGCGTAACTACTCTATTGCCGAAAATAAAACGCCTCCCCCAAGGGAGGCGTTTTCGCTATCACAAGTTCGCCGGCGACTGCTTACTGCGCGCCGCCGGTCCCGTTCGTGGCCAGCTGCTCAAGATCGTTCTTCAGCAAGCTGACTTCAACCCGTCCGCCGCTCATGCGCTTCGGCTTTTCGCCATTCTCAGCCGTGTTCTGCATCGGCGCATTGCCCATGCCGAGTACGTAGATCCGGTAGAGCGGGATCTCGTGGTTCTCGACCATGTAACGAACCACCGCATCGGCCATCTTGCGCGAGGTTGCAATCGCGGTCTGCCCGCGGCCCGATGAGAAGCCCTGCACTTCAATGATGTAGCCGCGCTGGTTTTTCACTGGCTCAACCATCTGATCGAGCGCCTGCTTCGCCTCCGCACTCAGAATCGTCTGGCCGGGGCGGAAACGGATTTCCGTCTGGTTGGTTGACTTGTACTGGTCGATGTTGCTGACCACGTTTTCAACTGTGGTGATGCGCGTGTTGGCCTGCTGTGCGGTGTTTTGCGCCTGCGTGGCCTTGTTACCGGCATCAACCGCATGCTGGTCGGCTTCATTGGCCTTGTTCGAGGCCATCTGAATGCCTTGCTGCGAGCGCGAATCGACGTCCTTGATCATCTTCGAGTTCGCGGCGGTGAGCTCATCCAGCTCGTTCAGGCGGTCGCGAATCGGCTGGGTTTGCCGCTGCACGTATTTCTTGCGCGCAAACGGATTGATCTTGCCCCAGAAGCCCTGGCGGCTTTCATACTGCAACGGCGCTTTGCCGGTTGCGGTTTCGCCCGCCGGTGCCGACTGCGCGCCCATGTTGGATTGTGACGAAGCTTGCGACTGGTCGCTCGGCGTCGAGCTCGACTGCTGTGCCAGCGCCGGCAAAGAGAGTAAGAATGCGACGAATAACGCTACCACTGCGCGATTTCTCATTTTCAACATCCTCCGTGGGGGAGATTCTGAACGGGCTCTTCAGCCCCTCAGACGGTCTCCGCGCCGCACGCCATCCGCGGGCGTGATCGCGATTTGTTGCGCCTGGAAAACGGAAGCAAAGTTCGTGTGGGCCGGACACTTCCCTCAACTATGCTCGGGACAAGCTTTGTCCGGCGACCTTGAACCTGCCGGCCAGCGCTGACGCGAACGCAGGCCAGAAACTTGGCGTCACTAAAGCCCCGGAAGCTCGAATGCTTCAAGCGGCTATAAATTCGGCCGCTTTAGATTCAGCCCCCTGGGACGTCTAAATCCTAAGATGCCGACGCCTACTCTGACGTATATCAACTCCGATGCCAAACTACAGGAAATCTAAGTTGTTGATTCCCAGTACTATTTTAGCTCTCTCGGCAGCTCCCGATTGGGCATTGAGCGGTAATTTTGGCGAATTTGTATAAAAAGTGCAGAGGCCTGCATGGAACCAAAGTCACATGGGCGCGTATGGAACCCGGCCTGGGTCGGACACTCTTGTCCGATCGGCGGGTTTTGTGGTCACCTCTCAAGTTTCACGGCTGAATGTTCGGTATCAGCTGTGCAACGGAAGCACCCACTTCTTGCGATATCTCGAGCAGTTCCTGGTAAGTGTTGCCGTCTCCAACCATTTCCCAAAACGAACGTCCGACGACCAAATCGGTTCCCAGCTCGAGAAATTGCAAGGCGTATCGGGAGTCAGGATACAAGGTGTAAGACTGGCCTTCTCCGGCTGGGTTGTACGCCATACCCGCATATGCACAAGCATTGTGTCCCTGTCGCAAGGCAGTGATCAGAAGAATTGTGCTCTTCATTAATTTCGAGGTGTCTTTGTTCGGAGCAACCGTCTTCATCTCGAAGTACAGCTCACGGCCATCTCGCGTAAGCACATAAAGATCTGAAAACACCTGCCGATGAACTCCACCTGGGAACTGCACCCCAAGCACCTGCTGAATGTCGGGTATCCTGTTCCATGTTATCTGGGAGGGCCGAATGGTAAAAGAATACAGACTAGAAATTCACTGCTTCGGACAGAGCGAG